>CAIVBX010000083.1 GCA_903904275.1 uncultured Pseudomonadota bacterium | reverse complement strand
TTAAACAAGCAGGCTTTAATGTTATTTGGGCAAACGAGTTTGATTCGAGTATTTGGCAAACTTACGAACACAATCATCCTGACACCATTTTAGACAGACGTTGCATTACGCAAATCAAGGCAAATGACGTTCCCGATTGTGATGGAATTATCGGCGGGCCACCGTGTCAAAGTTGGAGTGAAGCAGGGGCAGGGCGTGGAATTGAAGATAAACGTGGGCAATTATTTTTCGATTACATTCGGCTGTTGAAAGCAAAACGTCCGCAATTCTTTTTAGCGGAAAATGTGGCGGGAATTTTGTTACCGAAACATCGAAAAGCCTTTGACAAAATACTGGCTGATTTTATTGCGCTTGATTACAACGTTTCGTATTTTTTGTTAAATGCCAATGATTTTGGTGTGCCGCAAGATAGAAAACGGGTAATTATTGTCGGTTATGCAAACAGTTTGGGTAAAACCTTTCAACCACCTAAAAACGTGATACCCCGACCTGTTTTGCAGGATGCCATTTTTGATTTACCTCTTGCAAAACCTGCGTTAGAGAAGAATTTAACCAATGGCGACAGCAATTTAAATTTCCCAAATCACGAATATATGACAGGCGGTTTTTCAAGCATGTTTATGTCGCGCAATCGGGTTCGCAGTTGGCATGAGCCATCTTTTACCATTCAAGCAGGTGGAAGACATGCGCCAATTCATCCACAAGCTCCTAAAATGGAACTGGTTGGAAAAGATAAACGTGTTTTTGTTTCAGGTTACGAGCATTTGTATCGACGATTGAGTGTGCGTGAATGTGCGAGAATTCAAACCTTTCCAGATGATTTTTCATTTAAATATCAATATCTTTCTGATGGTTACAAAATGATAGGAAATGCTGTTCCTGTTGAATTTGCGCGGCAATTAGCGAACGCTATTATTCAATCACTTGAATAAACGTTTCACTCGGTTTAATCATGCCCAATTCATTACGAGCGCGTTCTTCAACGGCTTCTTGACCTTTTCGCAAATCTAAAACTTCAGCATAAAGCCTGTCGTTACGGTGTTTTTTTTCGTCAACTTGGAGTTTTAATTCGTTTAAACGAGTTTGATAAACATTGATTTCGTTAATGCTACCGTCACCAAACCAAAGGCGATATTGCAATTGACCAATCAAGACAATAAGAATTAAAACGATTATTTTCATAGCGATATTTTTTAGAAAAGGGCGACGCGATACACGCCGCCCAAATTTTTACAACATTCTGAACGCGCTGCGACCCGCATATTTTGCAAGCGAACCTAATTCTTCTTCAATTTTCATCAAACGGTTGTATTTTGCAATACGGTCTGAACGACTTAATGAACCTGTTTTAATCTGTCCTGTGCCTTTTGCAACTGCCAAATCGGCAATGGTTGTATCTTCGGTTTCACCTGAACGATGTGACATCACCGCGGAATAACCTGCTTTATGCGCCATTGTGACGGCGGCAAACGTTTCAGTTAATGTGCCGATTTGGTTCACTTTAATCAAAATGGAATTCGCGATATTACGCTCAATACCTTGCGCCAAAATTTTCGGATTCGTCACAAACAAATCATCACCGACCAATTGAATTTTATTGCCCAATTTTTCGGTTATCAATTTCCAACCATCCCAATCATTTTCGTCGAAACCATCTTCAATGCTGATAATGGGATAACGATTCACCCAATCGACAAAAAAGTCAGCCATTTTTTCAGATGTGTAGGTTTTGTTTTCTGACGCGAGGTTATAAATTCCATCTTCATAGTATTCCGACGCGGCAGCATCTAAACCTAAATAAATATCTTTTCCCGCTTCGTAACCCGCCAATTTAATCGCTTCTAAAATGACTTCAATCGCTTCTTCATTTGACGACAAATTCGGTGCAAAACCGCCTTCATCGCCAACAGTTGTCGCTAATCCTTTGCTTTTTAAAACTTTTGCTAAGTTGTGAAACACTTCTGCGCCGTAACGAATAGCTTCACGAAAATTCGGTGCGCCAACAGGCAAAATCATGAATTCTTGTAAATCAACGCTGTTATCCGCGTGCGAGCCACCGTTGATAATGTTCATCATTGGCACAGGTAAAATGAATTCGCCCGTTGTATTTAATGAACGATAAAGCGGCTGTTGTTTCGCATTTGCTGTAGCGCGTGCGGTTGCCATTGAAACTGCTAATAACGCATTTGCACCTAAACGACTTTTACTTTCCGTGCCATCAAGCGCAATCATTTTTTCATCAATTGCGGTTTGGTCATCTGCATCCATGCCAACAATGGCATCATGAATTTCAGTTTGAACATTTTTTACGGCATTCAAAACGCCTTTGCCTAAATAACGCGCTTTGTCGCCGTCGCGTAATTCAATCGCTTCACGTTCTCCCGTTGATGCGCCAGATGGAACCATTGCGCTACCAACAACGCCAGAAGCTAAAATGACATCCGCTTCAACAGTAGGATTGCCGCGTGAATCTAAAACTTCTCTTGCTCTAATTTCAACGATTTTTGTCATAATTGTTACCTCTAAAATAAAACACGATTAAAAAATACTGCTTCCCATTTTTTCGCCAACTTTTACCGATTTCCCAGCCGAAAAATCAGAATTCCAAGCCATTTTGTCTTTTTCAAACAATACAATAATTGTCGAACCCATATTGAAACGCCCCATTTCAGTGCCGATTTTCAATGTGGGCGCATCCGTTTCATATTGCCATGTTCTAACAGTTTTAATTGACGGCGGTGTGACAATGCCATGCCAAACCGTTTCGATACTCGATACAAAAATTGCACCGACTAACACCAATGCCATTTTGCCAATTTCGGTATCGAAAATAGCGACAACTCGCTCATTTTTGGCAAATAAACCGTCAACTGCGTTTGTTGTCGCACCATTCACACTAAACAATCGACCAGGAACATGAACCATTTCGCGCAATGTTCCTGTAATAGGAATATGTAACCGATGATAATCTTTTGGTGATAAATAAATCGTCGCAAATTCCCCATCATTAAATTTTTCAGCGCGTTGCGAATCACCACCTAATAAATCAATCACAGTAAAATGTTTGCCTTTTGCTTGAAAAATATCGCCATTCGTAATTTTTCCTGCTTGACTGACAACGCCATCGGCTGGACTGGCAATCGCGCCTGTTTCCGTTGTCAAAGGACGTGCGCCTGCTTTTAATTCACGAGTAAAAAAAGCGTTAAAATTTTTAAACGCATTTAAATCGGAGGTCGCAGCTTCGTCCATATTTACGCCGTAATGTTGAATAATTTGGCGCGTTAAAAAATTTTTCCATGCTACATTTTCACAATGCGTGAATTTACTCACAACTTGCGACAACAAATGATGTGGCAAAAGTGTTTGTGATAATTCAACCATCGTATTTTTTAAAGTCATAAAATTTTATTTCTGCAAAGTTTTATCGCTTAATCCGTAAGCAAAGGCAATTACTTCGGCAACAGCAACATAAAGATTTTCGGGGATTTCATCACCGAGTGGAATTTGAGATAACATTTTGACCAATTCAGGGTCTTTATAAAGTGGAATATCGTGTTCTTCCGCGATTTTTAAAATTTGGTCAGCCGTTAAACGTGCGCCTTTTGCAGTCACAATAGGTGCATTATTTTTTTCTTGGTCGTATTTTAGTGCGACAGCAAAATTAGGCGGCAACATAATTTTTAAGGGAGCGTGACTAATTCAGGCGCAATCCATGATGGATTACGATGTTCAACAACAACGGTTGTATAAATACCGCCACGAACATAAAAATCTGCACGAACGCGCATGAAATTCGGTGAAATAACTTTCACAATATCATCTAAAATTTGATTGGTAATTGCTTCATGAAACGCGCCTTCTTCACGAAATGACCACATATATAATTTTAGCGATTTCAATTCCACACATAATTCTGCTGGCACATATTCAATTTTAATCGTTGCAAAATCAGGTTGTCCTGTTTTTGGGCAAAGGCAAGTAAATTCAGGAATATCAAAGCGAATCGTATAATCGCGGTCTGTTTGTGGATTAGGAAACGTTTCTAATTCTTTGCTGGGTTTGGTGGTCATAAATTCTTTATATGGTCAGATTTTGGATTAAAGATTCATTTTAATTCAAGCGACGTAAGATTCATAACACGACACGCTGTTTTTATATTTTTAGCTGATTAAGGTTACAATACAAGCTATGACATAGTTAGCGCGGCAACGATATATTGAATTGTTGTGGATATTAAAAACGCAGTAAATCTGGCGGAAGTTAATGGACAAAGAATTATTAAGAATTGCAATTATTGGAACAGGCTTAATCATCATCGTAGCGATGATTGTGTCTGCTTATTTAAGAGATAAACAAGCGCAAGACGATGACGAAGAGTATTACGATGATGACGAATTAGAGGATAATTTTGAGGAAGAAGATGAATTTGTCGAACCTGTAAAAAAACGGTCAATTACAGAATCGTTAAAAAATGTTTATGCACAAAAAATTCAGCAATTTCAAAAATCATCGCCAATTTTTGATGACGATGAATTGGAAATTGAACCCGTGCTTAAACCGCAAAACGAAAAAGAACCTGATGCGCCAAAACGTGTTACCGCGCCGCCCTCTATTTTGCAATTTACCGTCATTACACAAGGCAATGAAGATTTTAATGTTGCCGATATTTTCCACGTTTTAGAAGGTTTAGGATTGGAATATGGCAGCACAAAAGTGTTTGAATTGGTCGATGAAAATCGAATTGTGCATTTTTGTGTTGCCGACATGGATGCACCAGGTACTTTTCCTGATGAAGATTTAGAAAATCATTATTGTTCAGGAGTCACATTTTTTATGGACTTTGATGGATTAGAAAATCCTAGAGATATTTTTGATGATTATGTTCACACCGCCGCTATTTTTGCTGAAAAAATGAATGGCAAAGTGTTAGACCATCGTCGCCAACCTTTAACCGATGCGATGGTTAATGCCATTCGCAACAATCTTGATAACTATCCACATTCGTAAATTTTATGTCTAAAAATATCCGTATTGAACGCAAAAGTGGCTCTGCCTTAATCGAACATATTTCAGATTTAGCTCGCTTGAGAATCGAAGTTTTTCGTGATTTCCCTTATTTGTATGATGGTGATATTGAATACGAAAAAAAATACCTCCAGACTTACATTGATTGCCCTGAAAGTGTGATTGTTTTGGCTTTTGATGGTGATGAAGTGGTTGGCGCGTCAACCGCAATTCCAATGAAACACGAAACCATTGAAATTCAAAAGCCCTTTATTGACCATGGTTATAACTTAGACGAAGTGTTTTATTGCAGTGAATCCGTTTTAAATAAAAATTATCGCGGCTTAGGAATTGGTGTTCGGTTTTTTGAAGAACGTGAAGCGCACGCTGCCGAATTAGGTGGTTTTAAACACATTACCTTTTGCTGCGTTGAACGTCCCATTGACCATCCGCTTCGTCCTGAAAATCACGTTCCACTCGATGCGTTTTGGAACAAACGTAGCTATGTTAAACATCCTGAATTACATACTGAATATGTTTGGAAAGATTTAGACGATGAAGGGGAAACAGCTAAACCAATGACTTTTTGGTTGAAACATGAACGTTAAAATTGCTGCTGCACAATACGATATTAGTTTTTTAGACACATGGAAAAATTACCAACAAAAATCTGAACGTTGGGTTAAAGATGCCACAGAGCAGGGCGCAAAAATTCTACTTTTTCCTGAATACAACACGATGGAATTAGCGTCACTTTTTCCAGAAACCGTTTATTCATCGCTGAATTTGTCGCTAATTGAAATGCAAACAGTTCACGAAGCTTTTTCACATTTGTTTCAAGATTTAGCGCAAGAATATCAATGTGTAATTCAAGCGGGAAGTTTTCCAGTTTTGATTTCTGACGGTGTTTATCACAATCGTGCGTATTTATTTATGCCATATGGTGAAACGCATTTTCAAGACAAAATGATGATGACGCGCTTTGAAAATGAACAATGGCTCATCAGCGCAGGCGATGAATTGAAAACGTTTGATACCGAATTTGGACGAATTGCCATTAACATTTGTTATGACTGTGAATTTCCATTGTTAGCGCGAAAACAAGTCGAAATGGGCGCGAATTTAATCCTCGTTCCAAGTTGCACCGACACTGTTGCGGGTTTTCATCGAGTGAAAATTGGTTGCCAAGCGCGTGCGTTAGAAAATCAATGTTATGTCGTGCAAGCAGCGTTAGTAGGTGACGCATCTTGGTCGCCTGCGGTTGACGTAAATGTGGGGGCAGCAGGAATTTATACGCCTGTTGATTACGGTTTTCCTGATAATGGCATTTTATCCAGTGGCGAATTTAATAAACCACAATGGGTTTTTGCAGAAATAGATTTGCAAAACTGTGAAAATGTTCGCGCTGAAGGACAGGTTTTTAATTATCGCGATTGGTCACGACAAACAGGAATTTCAACATGATACGAATTGGACAAGGCTATGACGTACACCGTTTTAAAGATGATGGCGATGTCATTTTAGGTGGTGTAAAAGTTCCTTACGAACGCGGTTTAGAAGCGCATTCAGATGGCGATGTGGTATTGCACGCTTTGTGTGATGCGCTTTTAGGTGCTGTTGCAATGGGCGATATTGGGAAACATTTTCCTGATACTGACCCTGATTTTAAAGGTGCAGATAGTCGTATTTTGTTGCGTCATGTTTATGGTTTAGTTCAGGAAAAAGGCTACCGTTTAGGAAATGCTGATATTACGATTATCGCGCAAGCTCCTAAAATGTCACCTTATACGGCTGAAATGTGTGCAAATATCGCAGCGGATTTAACTGTTTCTGTTGATTCCATAAATGTCAAAGCCACCACAACAGAAAAATTGGGTTTTGAAGGACGTAAAGAAGGCATTGCTGTTCAAGCTGTTGTGTTGCTAGAAAAATAACAATTTAATCATCATATTGCGTGTTTCATTTCCCACAGAATGCTACGCCGCAATATAATGAATTTTTCCTACTTTTATCTACTTAAAACATCCGCACGGGTTGTTTCAGCAAGCGCATCAACTTGATCAATCAAATTTTGTGGTACTTGTAATTCAGCAAGCGTATTTTTCAAATTTTCCATTACTGCATCAAAGTGGCTATCATCTAATCCCATTTTTACCAATTTCGCGTGACCATCTCGCATATCTTTTCCGGTGTAATTGACAGGTCCACCAAATGCCATTGTTAAAAAAGCCTTTTGTTTTACAGCTTGTTTTTCCATGTCAACGCCATTAAAAAAACGATTGATTCGATAATCAGCCAAAACTTTGCCATAAAAAATGTCAACTGCCGCATCTACAGCAGCTTCACCACCAAGTTGCTCAAATAAGGTTAAATTTGTTGTGTTTTCACTCATTGTCATAAACTCCAAAATGTTATTGTTATATTTAGTTCGAGCAAGATGCTCGAAAATAGTTTATAGCAATGGTTTTACTTATACAATACAATAATTATATAAGTTTTTAGTTTTAAAACTTCTTAATTTTTCAAAAATAATGAACAAAATTAGTCAACGACAACACGAAATACTGGAACATTTTTTAGCGTACAAACAAGGCTTGAGCATAAATGAATTGGCAGATGTCTTAGCTATTTCGCGCACAGCCGTTCAGCAACATTTTATTTCCTTGGAAAATGAGGGGTATATTGAAAAAAACACGTTTGACAAAACGGCAGGACGACCGCTAGCACGTTATGCAATAACAGATAAAGGTATCAATCATTTTCCTAAACACTATGCGTTTTTAGCTGATTTGATGCTAGAAAATTTACTCGAAACAATTTCAAGTGAAGATGGCGAAATTTATATGACTAAATTGGGTGGAAAACTTGCTGGACAATTACATCAATTTGCAGGAAAACCACTAAATGAGCGTGTACCGATGCTTATTGAAACGATGAACAATTTAGGATTTATCGTGCAAGAAACACAAAATTTAGAAGGTAAAAAATGTTTGCAAGCCTGTAACTGCATTTATCACGATTTAGCGCAAAAATATCCACAAATTTGCCAATTTGATTTAGCGTTAATTAAAACGACACTGAGTGAAACGGTTGAAATTACTCGTAATATGGCAAAAGGTGATGCGGTGTGTGAATTTTTGATTTCCAATTATGAATGACTAAATTCACACGTTGTTTGTACATCCGCATTGACCTAAATTTAAATTATGATTTTACAATGGGTCTATTTTGATTACGAATCCATTCACTCCAAGAACCTGCATAAAGTTTAGAACCTTTCAAACTAGCGTGTTCCATCGCTAATAAATTGTGGCACGCTGTTACACCTGAACCGCAATAATGCACTACATTTTCAGCTTTTGTATTCCCAATTAACGCTTGGAAGTCAGCGTGTAATTTTTCAATCGGTAAAAAGAAACCTGCTTTGTCTAAATTCAATTGGAATGGACGATTAAGTGCATAGGGAATATGCCCTGCTACAAAATCAATCGGTTCAATTTCACCACGATAACGCTCTGGTGTTCGCGCATCGATTAAGCAAATTTTTTTCTGTGCAAGTGCATTTTGAACTTGTAAGGCAGTGAGCCATTGAGTGTCATTTAAATATGGTCTAAAAGTTGTCACTTTAACTTTGGGCAATGTTGTTACTAAATCAAATTTTTTTTGCCATGCTTGAATTCCACCATCTAAAACAGCGACTTTGTCATGTCCAAACCAATGACGCAAAAGCCACCACAATCTCCCAGCAAATGCCCCGCCAGCATCATCATAAATAATAACCTGTGAATGATTTGAAATTCCCCATTTACCTAATTTTTTAACTAATACTCTGGAATCAGGCAATGGGTGCCGTCCCGTAAAATCTGTAATTGTTGACGATAAATCATTATCTAAATGTGCATATCGTGCGTTAGGAATGTGTCCTTGCTGGTAAGCACTTTTACCTTGCTGTGTATTTGCCAATGAAAAACGGCAATCAATAATTACCCAATCAGGTTGATGCAAACTTAGGTTTAATGTGTCTACTGAAATTAAAGTGTTATGAATCATTTTTCTAATACCCAACGTTGTTTTAAGTCTAATCTGAATCAACAACAATCAATTCGTTTAATAAATTGTAGGCTTCGATGGCTGTTTCTGCGTACAAAATTAAGTCTAAATCTTCTGATGAAATTGCGCCTTCATCAACTAACGCATTGAAATTGATAATTCGATTCCAATAGGATTTGCCAAATAAAATAACAGGTACACGCCGTATTTTTTTAGTTTGAATTAGTGTCAACGCATCAAAAACTTCATCTAATGTTCCGAAACCACCTGGAAAGGCAACTAATGCTTTTGCTCGCATCAAAAAGTGCATTTTCCGAATTGAAAAGTAGTGAAATTGAAAACATAATTCAGGCGTAATGTAAGGATTTGGCATTTGCTCTTTTGGCAAAACAATATTAAATCCCATGCTTTTACCACCTGCTTCCGAAGCACCACGATTCGCTGCTTCCATAATACCGCTACCACCGCCTGTCACAACAAATAAAGGCTTTTCTTGCTCTGAATTATCATTGGCAATCAAAGAACCTAATGCCCTAGCTTGCTCGTAATAATAGCTTTTTTGAACATCTTGTTTGGCGTTTAAAAGTGCTTGTTTATAGATTTTATCATCAGGATTTTTTGCTAAATTTTCTGTTGCCTTATTTAAATTAACTTGGGCTGTAACAGTATCTAAGGTTCGCGCACTACCGAAAATAACAACGGTAGATGTAATTCCATGTTCAGACATTGTGATTTCAGGTTTCAATAATTCCAACTGCAACCTTAATGGTCGTAATTCATCACGCATCATAAAGTCAAAATCCTCGTAAGCAAGACGATAAGCAGATGATTGCATTTGGGCATTATTTTTCAGATGCGTGACGTGGTAATCAATATCTTCTTTAGTAGTAAAAAACGTCATAAAAAATCTCAATTATTAAGTGAAATATTCACTTTGCAATTTGTTAGTCTCAATAAAAAAGGCAGCTCGAAAGCTGCCTTTTTATTCCATCACAAATTGTAGAAATTAAGCGGCTTTAACAGCTAATTTTTCTTTAATACGCGCTTTTCTACCTGTTAAATCACGCAAGTAATACAATTTTGCGCGACGTACGTCACCACGACGTTTAACTTGAATTTCGCTAATCATTGGGCTATGTGTTTGGAAAACACGTTCAACGCCTGTGCCATGTGAAATTTTACGCACGGTGAATGCTGAATTTAAACCACGGTTACGCATGGCAATCACTACGCCTTCAAATGCTTGAATACGTTCACGTTCGCCTTCTTTAATACGTACTTGTACAATGACGGTGTCACCTGAATTGAAAGCAGGAATTTGTTTTAATTGTGCTTGTTCTAACTGATCAATAATGTTCATTTTTTACACCTTAGTCCACTTCTTTAAATTGCGCCAATAAGCGTTCTTGCTCGGCACTTAATGTTTTTTTGTTCAATAAATCGGGACGTTTTTGCCACGTTCGCCCTAACGCTTGTTTCATTCGCCAGCGTGCAATTTGTGCATGATTGCCGCTTAATAACACATCTGGAACTGCTATGTCATCAATAACTTCTGGTCGTGTAAATTGCGGATAATCGAGTAATCCATCGCTGTGTGAATCTTGCAAAGCTGATTGTTGGTTGCCTAAAACATTTGGCAATAAGCGCGTAATTCCGTCAATTACAACCAATGCAGCAAGTTCTCCGCCGCTAATCACATAATCGCCAAGTGACCATTCTTCATTGCAATCATGCTTAATGAATCGCTCATCTAAACCTTCGTAGCGTCCTGCGACTAAAATCAATTGCGATAATTCACACGCTTCTTGCAGCAGTGCTTGCGTAACTTGTTTGCCTTGTGGACTTAAATACACCACTTTGCAATCGGATTTTGCATCAACTTTTGCAGCGTCAACTGCATCGTGCAAAGGTTGATATTTCATCACCATTCCTTGCCCACCGCCAAAGGGTCTGTCATCAACGGTCTTGTGTTTATCGTGCGTGAAATCTCTTGGATTCCAAACGTTAAGTGACACAATGTCGTTTTCAATTGCTTTGCCAGTTACGCCAATCTGCGCGGCTTGCACAACCATTTCAGGAAAAAGCGTGATTACATCAAAACGCATTTAAAAATCAGCTTCCCAATCAACGCGCATTTTTTTTTCGGCTAAATCAATTTCTAATACAACTTGCGGTTGAATAAACGGAATCGCGTGTTGACGCTCTTCACCTTGCACCACAATGACATCGTTCGCGCCTGTTTCGAGCAAATTATCAATCACACCTAAAACCACGCCTTCAATGTTTTCAACTTGCAAACCAATCAAATCTGACCAGTAATACTCATTTTCTTTAATAGGCAGTAATTGCGCTTTTTCAATGAAAATTTCCCAACCCATCAAGGATTCAGCGGCATTTCTATCATCGATGCCTTTGATTTGTGCGACAACCAATTGATTTTGTAACTGACCTGTAATGATTTCAACATGTTTCGTGACACCGTTTTTTGTCAGCTGCCAAGGCGAGTATTGCAAAATATCTTCACGATAGCCTGTAAAAGAAAAAACTTTTACCCAACCTTTGATGCCGAAAACACCAGAAATTTTCCCGACATGTAATAACGCTTGTTCGTTCAAAGACAATTACGCTGCTGCTTTAACTTGGTCTTTAATTAAACTTGCGACACGGTCAGAAGGTTGTGCGCCGTTTGCTTTCCAATGATTTACACGGTCTAAATCCAAACGTAAACGTTCTTCTTGACCGCGTGCTAACGGATTGAAAAATCCGATGCGTTCAATGTAACGACCATCACGACTGTTACGGCTGTCTGTTACAACGATTTGATAAAACGGGCGATTCTTAGAACCGCCTCTTGATAAACGAATAGTTACCATCTGAACCTCAAAATAAATTAACTGAAATAAACCGCGTTATTCTACGCATTTTTATTGATAAAACAACACAAAACAAATTTAACGACGCATACCACGCATTTGCATTTGGCTTTTTACGCCTCTAACCATGTTTGCCATGTTGCCTGTTTTCATTTTTTTCATCATTTTTTGCATCATCAAAAATTGTTTCAACATCCGATTTACATCGCTCAATTCTTGAGCGCAACCGTCTGCAATTCGTTTTTTACGATTACCTTTGATTAAGTCAGGGAAACGACGTTCTTGCATTGTCATTGAATTGATAATCCCAATTTGTCGCGCCAATAACTTATCATTCATCTTTTCTTTAACTTCTTGTGGCACTGCCCCCATTCCTGGCAATTTGTCCATCATTGAACCAATTCCGCCCATTTTTTGCATTTCCATTAACTGTTCGCGGAAATCTTCTAAATCAAAACTTTTCCCTTTTTTGATTTTATCAACCAGTTTTTGCGCTTTTTCTTTATCGACTTTTTGTTCGATTTGCTCGATTAAACCAAGCATATCGCCCATATCTAAAATACGCGACGCTAAACGATCTGGGTAAAACGGTTCTAACGCCGTTGTTTTTTCGCCCATCCCGACAAATTTAATTGGTTTGCCTGTGATTTGACGAATTGACAACGCTGCACCACCACGCGCATCACCGTCTGCTTTTGTTAAAATAACGCCAGTTAAGGGCAGGGCATCATTAAACGCTTTTGCGGTATTCGCCGCATCTTGCCCCGTCATACTGTCAACAACAAACAAGGTTTCAATTGGGTTAATCGCGGCGTGTAATGCTTTAATTTCCCCCATCATCTCATCATCAATATGCAAACGTCCCGCAGTATCAACGATGATAACGTCTAAAAATTTACGTTTTGCTGCTTCAATTGCGTTATTTGCAATATCAATAGGTTTTTGTGAAATATCACTTTCAAAAAAAACTAAACCCACTTCATCCGCTAACATTTGCAACTGTTTAATCGCAGCGGGGCGATAAACGTCCGCGCTAACAACGCCTACCTTTTTCTTATTATTTTCTTGTAACCACCGACCCAATTTTGCAACGCTTGTCGTTTTACCAGCACCTTGCAAACCAGCCATTAAAATCACAGCCGGCGGTTGTGCATTGAGATTTAAATTCTCATTTTTATCACCCATGACTTTAATTAGTTCTGCATGAACCAATTTAATCATCGCTTGACCAGGCGATAAGCTGCTTTGGACTTCTTTACCCAACGCACCTTCTTTTAAATTTTCGAGAAAATCGGTGACAACAGGTAAAGCAACATCGGCTTCTAATAACGCCATTCGTACTTCGCGTAAGGTGTCTTTGATATTACTTTCAGTGAATCGGGCTTCGCCTTTCAGCTTTTTAAGCGTTCCGTTTAAGCGTTGGGTTAAATTATCAAACATGGTGTGACTCAAAATGAAATAACGCGGATAAAAAAACAAGCCAACACACTGTTGGCTTGACGTTCAAATGGTATAGTAACATAACGATTAAACAGGCAAAAGGCGCATTCCAAAAGGCGCAATGCATTCACAATAGTGGGATTAGTTATGATGAAATTTATCGCGGTAAGTTCGATACTTGCTTACAGCATCAACACAGGATATTTAGCATGGCGCGTGCGTAAATCTGACAAAAATAGCACATCACTTTTGTGTGGATGGTTTGCGGCAGGTTTGCACACGTTATATATCGGTTTGCTTTGTCAGCAACAAAATGGATTTAGCTTTAGTATTCTAAGCGTCGCATCATTGAATATATTGGGCGTTGTTCTTGTTTTATTGTTAGCTGCCTTAACGAAACCAATTGAAAAACTGGGGCTAATTTTATTTCCGTTAGCTGCAATTATTTTAGGCTTAGACGTCATCATCAATCCATCGCCCCATTTACTTCCTGTTCATACTGGCGCAATGGGTGTGCATATTTTGACTTCAATTTTAGCGTTCAGTTTATTAACTGTTGCTGCTGTTCAAGCGATTTTACTCGCTGTCCAAAATAATCAATTAAAACGCCACCCACCCACACGATTTATTTTATTATTACCATCGTTACAAACTATGGAAAACCTGTTATTTCAAATGATTGCAGCAGGTGTTTTTGTGTTATCGGTGTCGTTAGGGACGGGATTTCTTTTTTTACACGATTTGTTTGCTCAACATTTGGTTCACAAAACCGTTTTATCGCTTTTGGCTTGGGTGATTTTTTGTGCAATTTTAATTGGGCGACAACGTTATGGCTGGCGTGGACGTGTTGCGGTTAATTGGATTTTGGCGGGATTTGTCTTTTTATTGTTGGGTTATTTTGGTAGTAAATTTGTTTTAGAGCTAATTTTAGCAAGAAGCTAATGTTGGTGAATTCAATTCAAATTTAAAAATGGCAAAATTGCTATCAAATTTTTATCAGAAACGAAAAAATCCGCCTTTTCTCGTACCAATTTTCGATTTATTACGCCACCAAAACCAATGACTTTTGCCCCAGCTTGTTGCGCGTCCAAATCCGTTTTCCCGTCACCAACCATCACTAAATTTGTTAAATTTAATGATTTGATAATTGTTGCTTTGCCGCCGTTTTTTACAAGTGGCGATTCGATTTCATAACCTAAATAATCGCCATTTTCAGCAAAATAAATATCGACCGCATGAACATTTTCGGCTGGTACATTCAGCCATTTTGCTAGTGGCAAAATGGTGGGTAATAAACCACCGCTGATAATATGAATCGTTTTATTGTATTTTTGAAGCTCGGCAAAAACGTCTTGAACACCATCAACTAATTCTGAAATATAAAAGTCAGCAAGCCACAAAATTGCATCACAATTCGGTTTAATGAGTTCTAAACGTTTGCCATAAATGTCTTCTAAAGCGACTTCGCCATTCATTGCCGCATCGGTGAGTTTAGTAAGCTCTTCACCTAAACCCACACGACGCGCCAATTCGTCGATGCCTTCAATTTTGCTTAACGTACTATCGCAATCAAAACAGACGACATCGAAACTCATAATGTGATTTGTGTCGCTTTATTTACGGCCACAATCGCTCCAACTTGCGCTAATAAATCTGCACTCAACGGCTCAGAAATACCAATTACAGCCATCGCCTGTGCTTGATTATCCGTTGTACCAACTTGCATTCTGGAAATGTTAATTGCTGCATTTCCTAAAACGGAACTAATTGCAGAAATCACACCAGGTTTGTCATCGTGGTGCGTAATTAGCAACGTACCTTCGGGAATAACTTCAATGTCCATATTATTGATAGAAACCAAACGTGGTTGACGACCACCCAATAAAACACCTGAAACGGTTGTCGTTTGTGTCGCACCATAACCTGTTAATTTAATTAACGAAATATAATCTTGTGTTTCTTGTGAAACCGATTCAACTAATGTCAAACCTTGACGTTTTGCGATATTTTCCGCATTTACGCGATTCACAGGCGTTGAAACTTGTCCACTTAAAACACCAATCAATGCTGCAACGGAAACAGGACGTGGTGAAACCTCTGCTGCTTTGCCAAACAAAGAAACTTCCAATTTAGTCAACGGTTGCAAATTTAACCCCGCTAAGACTTTGCCGAGTTGCGTAGCAAGATTCATGTAATCATTTGATTTTTTCAATTCATCTGCTGAAACACGCGGTAAATTTAACGCATTAACCGCTTCGCCTGTGCGTAAAAATGTTACGGCTTGTTTTGCAATTTCAACACTAACCGCTAATTGCGCTTCATTTGTTGATGCGCCTAAATGTGGCGTGAAAACGATATTGTCTAATTCTAATAGTGGCGAATCTTTTGGCGGTTCAATATCAAAAACATCTAATGCCGCTCCCGCTATTTGTTTAGTTTTCAATGCGTCATAAAGTGCCGCTTCATCAATCAAACCACCGCGAGCGCAGTTAATTAGCATTGCCGAATTTTTCATTTTTTCGAGTTGTTCCGCACCAATGATATTTTTTGTTTTTTCAATCAATGGGCAATGCAACGTGATGTAATCGGAACGTGAAATTAAATCGTCTAAATTGACAGATTCAACGCCTAAATCGGCATAAATTTCAGGTGCAACAAAAGGGTCGAATGCGATAACTTTCATTTTTAAGCCAGCCGCACGTTGTGAAACTAAACGCCCAATCGTACCAAAACCCACAATTCCGAGCGTTTTTTGTGCAATTTCAGTTCCCATCAATTTCGCGCGTTCCCATTTACCTTCTCGAACAGATTTGTCGGCGGCTGTCAAATGACGACTTAACGACATCATATGTGCAATGGCTAATTCTGCGGTGGTTGTCGCGTTTGCGTCTGGCGTATTCATGACGATTACGCCCATTTCCGTCGCTGCTGGAATATCAACATTATCAACACCAATTCCCGCGCGTCCGATAAGTTTTAAATTTTTCGCCGCTTGTAACAATTTTGGCGTGACAACGGTGTCACTACGAATTAAAAGTGCGTCAAAATCACCAATTTTTTCACAAAGTTGATCTTCTGTTAATCCAACTTCAAAATGAATTTCAATATCGGTTTGCTCTTTTAAATAATTTACGCCATCGTTAGCAAGTTTGTCTGAAATAAAGATTTTTTTCATAATTTTTAAATGGTTAAGGTTTGTGATAACCAGATGAAACTGGTTTTGGCGTAATTTTTTGAATCGGGTTTGAGCTAGGTTTTATTGATTTAATTACTTTTGCTTTGGTTGAAACTGCTGGTTTTTTTGCTGTAACGACCTTCAATTTTTGTAGAGGTTTGGAAGTAACTAATTTTGCGACAGGTGCTTTTACAACAGGTTTTGTTGCGGGTGGAATTTCAGGAAAATCAGATTCAGGCGGTGCAACTAATTCATTTGCAGCAATCTCTTCTTCTGAGCGTTGATAAACTGCTGTTGGATTACCTGTTTGTTTTGCAACAGCTTCTTTTAAAGCTGTTTGGTCAAATTCAGGCAACTGGTAATTATTAGCTTTTTGAATTAACGCTAATGCGGTGGCTAAACGTTGTTCTGCTGTCGTTTCTTCACCTTCTAAATCAGGATGTGATTCAACATATAAAACGTTATCAAGCCAGCCAACTTTAATTGGTTGCTTGACAATATAAACGGGCGTTCCTTCATCTACCATGTGATAAAGCGAGTCAATATCTTCAGGATACATACGCACGCAACCGTGTGTAATTTGCATTCCGATGCCGTAAATTTTATCGACATCTGTACCGTGAATTCGATAATCACCAGGTAAATTCAAATACAACGCATACGCGCCAAGTGGATTGTGAATTCCAGCTGGTACAACTTCAGGCAATGGATCGCCATTTGCGGCATGTTCACGACGAATAGATTCTGGTGGTCGCCAAACAGGGTCTTTCACTTTTTTTTGAATGGTTGTTTTTCCCAGTGGCGTTTTCCAATCTTGTCGTCCAACACCGTGTGCGAAAGAATAAACTTTGCCATTTCCAGCGTAGTAATACATTCGATATTCAGCGATATTTAGCGTAATTCCGCTGTGTGGTGAATCAGGCAAAATACGTTTATTTGGCAAGGTAATAACAGAATCTTTTTTGACCAACCAACGATCAATTTCTTGATTTAATCGTACAATTTCAACTTGCCCCAGCGAAAATTTTCGCGCCACATCGAGCAAGGTTTCATTT
>CAIVBX010000082.1 GCA_903904275.1 uncultured Pseudomonadota bacterium | reverse complement strand
TGCAAATCGATATACTAAAGATTGGATATTTTACGATCGGAATTATTACTTTATTGTGGGTATATTCGCATCGATATTGGTTGGAAGTTTTTCATTTTATTTTTTTGAACAACCCGTAAGAAAATGGCTCTCAGGTAAAAAATCATGAAAATTCTAACTTTCACAACGCTATACCCAAACAATATAAAAACGGGGCATGGTATTTTTGTCGAGCAGCGTTTGCGTAAATTGCTGCAATTAAAAGGGATTACGGCGAAGGTTGTCGCACCTATTCCATGGTTTCCATTTTCATCTGAAAAATTCGGACAATATGCCAAATTTGCAAAAGTGAAAAAAACAGAAGAACGTTTTGGTATTTGTATTGAGCATCCACGATACCCACTTATTCCTAAAATTGGTATGACACTCGCCCCAATTTTAATGGCATTGTCGCTCTATCCCGTTTTAAAAAAAATGTTACAAAAGGGCGATGATTTTGACGTAATTGATGCTCATTATTTTTACCCTGATGGAGTAGCGGCAGCGATATTAGGTAAAGTTTTAAACAAGCCAATTGTCATAACTGCTCGTGGTACAGATGTAAATTTAATTCCTAAATTTTATTTTCCTCGAAAAATGATTCTTTGGGCAGCCGAATACGCAACCCACATTGTCACGTTTGCGAAGCCTTAAAAAATGAACTAATTTCCTTAGGTGTGGAAAAAGCAAAAATTTCTGCGCTACGAAATGGTGTGGATTTAGAATTTTTTCACCCCAAAGAGCCAAATCAATCCAAAAAATATCTTAATATTCATCGCCATACACTTTTATCAGTAGGACATTTAGTCGAACGAAAAGGGCATCATTTAGTCATTGAAGCGATGCAAAATTTGCCTGAATATGATTTATTGATTGCAGGTGACGGCGAAGAAATGTCGACACTTAAAAAATTAGCGCAACATTTAAATGTGATGGAACGTGTTACTTTTTTGGGTTCTGTGTCACATCAAGAATTGGTCACGATTTATAGCGCGGTAGATTTATTGGTTTTAGCATCAAGTCGTGAAGGTTGGGCAAATGTGTTATTAGAGGCAATGGCGTGTGGAACGCCTGCTATTGCAACAAACATTTGGGGAACCTCTGAAGTTATTACCGCACCTGAAGCGGGCTTATTGATTGAAAAACGTTCTGCTAATGCTATTGTTGAAGCGGTACGAACAATTGAAAAAAATATGCCATCAAGAGAAAAAACACGTCGATATGCCGAAAATTTTTCATGGGATGACACAGTGAATCATTTATACAAATTATTTGAACAAATTGCCTCGGTTAAAAAAGAATGATGTCGAAAAAATTAGTTTTTCATTTGATTTATCGTTTCGACGTAGGTGGATTAGAAACGGTTTTAGTTAGTTTAATTAACGTGCTACCCACTGAAAATTTCCAACATGTGATTGTGTCTTTGACGGATTCAAGTTTGCAAATGCAATCGAGAATTCATGTTGAAAATGTTGAATTGATTCAATTACACAAACTATCAGGCAACGATTTCGGCATATATTTCAAATTGTGGAAATTATTTCGCCAGTATCGCCCACAAATTGTACACAGTTACAATATCGCTACGCTCGAATATCAATTCATTGCATTTTTAGCAAATGTCCCTTTCCGAATTCATGCTGAACATGGACGTGATATTTTTGATTTAGATGGTTCAAATAAGAAATATCAAATTTTACGGCGAATCATAAATCCATTTGTTCATTACTGGATTCCTGTATCGAAAGAATTAAAACAATGGTTAAAAAATACAGTCAAAATTCCTATCGAAAAAGTACAACTGATTTATAACGGCATAAATTTAGAGTTGTATAAACCCGTAAATCGCTCCTCTAAAGAATTTTTTACCATTGCAACCGTTGGCAGAGCCGTTCCCGTTAAAAACCAATTAACGTTAATTAAAGCCGTTGAACTATTAGTTAAACAAAATTCTGAAATTCAACATCAATTACGCTTGGTAATTGTAGGTGATGGCGAATTATTTTCTATGCTACAAACTTACATTTTAGAAAATAAATTGGAAAACAATATCGAATTATTAGGCAGTCGAGATGATGTATCGGCAATTTTACAAACAGTTGATTTATTTGTTTTACCTTCATTAGCGGAAGGGATTGCCTTAACACTTTTAGAAGCGATGGCAACGGCATTGCCTGTTATTGCGACAAATGTTGGTGGAAATCCTGAGTTAATTATAGATGGTAAAAATGGTTCTTTAATTCCAATACAAGATGAAAAACGATTAGCAGCCGTAATTTTAAATTATCTAAATAGCCCAGACTTATGCAAAAAGCATGGCGTTGCCGCTAGAAAAACCGTCGAAGAACAATTTAGTTTGTCTGTTATGACAAATAAATATCTTGCTCTCTACCAATCATCAAAAAATATATGATCGATACTATTACTTTTGGAATGCAAATCATCGGCATCACTTATGCCAGTTATTGGGCATTTAAAATAACTAAGGAAGAAAAAAGTTAATGCGTGATTTAGCCATTGTGATGGCACTGCCATTCCTGATTTATTTTTCGCTAAAAAGACCTTTTGTTGGATTAGGATTGTGGTTGTGGTCTTCTGCTGTCAATTTAAATGCCATTGTTTATGGTTTTGCATCGTCTATTACTTTTTCTAAGTTATTTGCAGGATTAACTATCCTGTCTTTTCTTGCTTCAAAGGAAAAATCCCCTTTAAAATTAGAAAATTTATCTATACTTGTTATTTTATTTTACGCTATCGCCACATTATCAAATGTCGGTGCTATTTCAAATGCTGACCTTGCTTGGGAAAGGTGGGGTGTATTTTCGAAAGTCATTATTTTTTATTTCTTTGCCATTACGATTATTCGAAAAAAAATTCATTTTGATTTTATTGTATGGGTATTGATTGTTTCTATCGGAGCAATGTCATCTAAAGAAGGGGTAAAGTTTTTAGTATCTGGAGGTGTGCATCGAATAGGTGGACTAGCGGGAATTCAAGGAGATAACAATTTTTTTGGTGTTATGATTTTAACGGTTATTCCACTTGCAGCTTACATGTTCACCGAAACGAAAAACAAGACACTAAAAATGGGCATACAAAGCGTTATTGTGCTTATGGTTTTTGGTATTTTCAGCACATTTTCTCGTGGTGCATTTGTTGGATTATTTATATTTGCTGTTTTTTTCTGGCGAAATTCACAAAGCAAAATTCTGTGGTTAGTTATGTTAATAGGGATTAGTTTTGCTATGGTAAATTTAATGCCTGATACATGGCTTGACCGAATGAATTCCACACAAAAAGCAGATACGGATGACTCGTTTCTGGGAAGGGTTGCAGCCTGGAAAGTGGGAACTCTCATCGCAATGGATCATATTTTAGGCGGTGGATTTAATTGCGTTGAGTATTCATCGACATGGATTAAATACGGACTACAATTTTACAAATTAGATTTTGTACCACCATTGATGCCAACTGAACATCTTCATGCAACCCACAGTATTTATTTTCAGATATTAAGTAACCATGGCTTTATTGGGTTGTTTTTGTTTTTGCTGATGCTTCTAACAGCCTATTCTAAAGCCACCAGAATTATTAACCTACAGAAGAAAAACAAAAATATCCCTGACTGGTGTGTTAATTTGGCGAAAATGATGAAATTGTCTTTGATTTCTTTTTGTACCTCTGGTGCATTAGTGAACATAGCGTATTTTGATTTCTTATATGCCATTTTTGCTATGGTTGTCTCGTTAGAAGTCAATATTATTCAACCCATAATTTTAGAACAAAAAACATTTTCAAAATTAGCTGGGAGACAAAAATGAACAAAAAAAATCTCGTTTTTACATCTGCAGGCAATAATTCTGCGATAAAACGTTGGCTATCTAAAGGGCAGCCTAATTTCGATTTATGTATCGTCTTTTATGGCGATGGTAAATGTGAATTTGAATTTGATGCAAAATATATTTTCTATCGTAAAGGTGGAAAATTTCAAAATTTACATTATGTTTTTAAGAATCATGCAGACGTTCTATCTCAATATGAGGCGATATTTGTGCCAGATGATGACTTAAAAATGAACGCATCCGATATAAATAAACTTTTTTCTATTAGGGAAGATTACAGTTTGTATATTTTGCAGCCTAGTTTTAACAGAATGGGTAAGGTAAGTCACAGTATTACAGTAGCAAAGCCTTTCACATCGATAAGATTTACTGATTTTGTAGAAATAGCTTGCCCTTTATTTGAAAAAAATTATTTATTAGATTTCTTAGCTATTTTTGATAACAGAGCAAATTGTACTGGTGTAGATTTTTGGTTTTGCAATAAAGCCAGTCAAGAACATAATAAAATTGCAATATCCGATGAAATATATTGCTTGAATCCACATGATTATGAAAAAGGGGGGCAGCGCGAGATTGACAAATTTCAATCTAATGAGCAACGATATAAAACATGGAAAATGGTGAAGGCAGAAAACAATCTTAATTTTCCAGAGATGGTGTTTAAAACATTTGGATGTGTTTATAAAATCAAGTTATCTCAAATTTTGTTGGTGATTTACCAAATTTGTGGGTCACTCGTATTGAGAATGTACCACAAATTAAAAAGAGTCTTAAATTACCTCCTTTAACTTTTACTAAACCACATGACATTAACAAAAAGAATTTTTAGCGGCTATATTTGGACAATTTTTGGGCAATGGATTATGCGTCTAAGTGGTCTTGTCAGCACCTTAATTTTAGTCAGAATTTTAACACCAGCAGATTTTGGTTTAATTCCACTAGCAATGCTGGTTATTGGTTTTTTTGACTTGATTACAGGGATTGGCGTAGAAAGATATATCCTTCTACAAGATAATTTAGACGACCATTTGCTTAATTCCAGCTGGACAGCAAACTTCATATTAAAAGGATTAATGGTTATAGCAATCTATGCGTTGTCTGGTCATGCAGCTAATTATTTTGGTGATGCCCGATTAGAAGATGTGTTGAAATTCGTGTGTATTACTCAAATTTTGCCAGCATTTAAAAATGTTGGAATGGTTAAATTTATAAAAGCGGGGAATTTTAAACCTGTAACATTTCTGGGAATAATATCCAGATTATTTGGAATAGTGACAACGCTTTATTTTGCTTACTCATTAAGAAATTATTGGTGTATGGTTTACGGCAGTTTTGTTTCTGAACTAGTTGGACTGGTTGGAAGCTATTTTATAAGCAATTACCGTCCAAAATTGGATTTTAAATTTCATCGTCATTTATTTGAGTTTTCTTATAAACTCATGTTTCGTGGGGTTACTGGTTACACTAGATCAAAGCTAGATATTTTTCTTGTTGGACATTATGGAACAACCGCAGTTGGTAAATACAGTGTGGCACAAGAATTTGCATTGTTGCCATTGAGTGAAATTATATCACCAGCTGCAGTACCATTTTTTTCAGGCGTAATTCAATATAAAAATGATAAAACCGTGTTTTACGACAAAGTATTTAAGTATTTAAGTTTGGTTTATTTGTTTGTTATTCCAGCAATTTGTGGCATTTTTATTACGGCAGAACAAATAGCAGATATTGTTTTGGGAGGAAAATGGGTTGGAGTTGATAATACTATTCGATGGTTAGCCGTTCTTATGCTGCCTTTTTCATTGCAAGGCGTATTAGATATTTTGTATGACAGTTTTGGTAAGTCTGGAACAAATACCTTTGTTGACATATTAGGTATTATTTTGATCGGTTTCATGTTTTATTATTTTTCGCTCGAGAATCTTGATGAATTTGTAATGGCAAGGTCTGCAATTGGGTTGTTCATTTTCAGTTTCATGATTCTAATTGCCAAAATTGCAATTGATTTTTCTATTAAAAAGATGCTGATGATATTACTGATTCCTTGTATAGGATCGTTAATCATGCTTTTGAGTTTTTATTATATTTATACAAACACTGATTTAACGATATTGGGTTTAGCATTAAATGTTCTTTTTGGTGCTTTTGTTTATTTCATTTCAAGCGTTCTGCTTTTTAAACTTTTAAAAAATAAATCCGATTTATGGCACTTTGGTTATTCTTTGATTGCTAACGGAGCATCAAAATTTATAGCTCGATAAAATAAAAACACAAGTGCGAGACTGTTAATAATGACATTATTCATACCCTCTCCTTTTTTTCCATTACTACATGTATATTTTAGGTATTGAAACTTCTTGCGATGAAACAGGCGTTGCAATTTATCATTCGCAACGAGGTTTGATTCATCATTTACTTTATAGTCAAATCGAAATGCACAGCGAATATGGTGGCGTTGTGCCTGAACTTGCATCGCGTGACCATATTCGCAAATTGATTCCATTGGTAAAACAACTTTTGTTAGAAAGTGAATTAACGAAAACGGATATAACTGCAATTGCTTACACCGCAGGACCAGGATTGATGGGCGCGTTACTTGTTGGTGCAGCAACGGCGCAAAGTTTGGCATTTGCATGGAATATTCCAACCGTTGTGGTACATCACATGGAAGGACATTTACTTGCGCCAATGTTAGAAGAAAATCCGCCCGAATTTCCATTTGTAGCGTTACTTATTTCTGGCGGACACACGTTGTTAGTTAAAGTAGCAAGCGTTGGGAATTATGTATTGTTAGGCGAATCTCTTGATGATGCCGCAGGAGAAGCATTTGATAAAACAGCGAAATTACTTGGTTTGAATTACCCAGGTGGAGTGAAATTGTCAGAATTAGCAAAATTTGGACAAACACGCTTTCGCTTTCCTCGTCCTATGACAGACAGACCAGGTTTAGATTTTAGTTTTAGTGGCTTAAAAACATTTGCATTGAATACCTTTCAAAACAGCGAAAAAACACATCAAGACAAAGCAGATATTGCGTTGGCATTTCAAAACGCTGTTGCAGATACCTTAGCGATTAAATGTCGCCGTGCGTTGCAACAAACAGGTTTGAAAATCTTAGTTGTCGCGGGTGGCGTAAGTGCAAACTCACAAATTCGCACCACATTGACTGAAATGCTTGAAAAAGAAAATGGACAAATTTTTTTCCCGCGTCCTGAATTTTGTACCGATAACGGCGCGATGATTGCGTACGCAGGTTATCAGCGTTTTTTGTTCGGTGAAACACAAAATTTAGAAATTTTTGCACGGCCACGCTGGGCGATGAGTGAGTTGTAAAAAGTTTGTAATTACACGCGCTAAATTTAAACTTACACATCATTTTTAGGAGAGATAAGTTATGACCACAGAAAATATACCTTGGACACGCGAAGAATTTGAAGCGCAATTACGCGGAATGGAAAATCTTTATCACATTCATCATCCATATCACACGTTAATGAATGAAGGAAAATTGACTAAAGCACAATTGCAAGGTTGGGTAGCGAATCGATTTTATTATCAAGTTTGTATCCCAATCAAAGATGCAAACATTTTGGCAAATTGCCCAGACCGCGAAACCCGTGCGAAATGGACACAACGCATTTTGGATCATGATGGTCATCCTGGTGACGTTGGTGGCATTGAAGCATGGATTCAATTGGGTATTGCCGTTGGTTTAACCCGAGAAGAAATTATCTCTTTAAAACACGTTTTGCCTGCGGTGCGTTTTGCTGTTGATGCGTATGTTAATTTTGCTCGTCGATCGGAATGGCATGAAGCCGCAAGTTCATCTTTAACAGAATTATTTGCTCCAAAAATTCATCAACAACGTTTAGATAATTGGCCTACACACTATCCGTGGGTTGAGGTTGAAGGTTATGCGTATTTTCGCAAACGCTTAACGGAAGCGCGACGTGATGTGGAACACGGTTTGGAAATCACGCTCGAGTTTTACAAAACGCGCGAACAACAAAATCGGATGGTGGATATTTTAAAATTTAAACTCGATGTTTTGTGGTCAATGGCAGATGCCATGTATATGGCATACATTCATGAAATGCCACCTTATTTCAATGTCGAAAAATAACCAAAATTCATCATTATTTTT
>CAIVBX010000081.1 GCA_903904275.1 uncultured Pseudomonadota bacterium | reverse complement strand
GTTTTAATGTCTTGTTCAGGATTTTTCGTGTCCCAAGTAAAACCATCGCCAAGCGCGTGCCATTCGATGTTATCGAAATGTTGAGCGGCTTTTTGTTCGCCAGTTTGCCATTGACCTTTGATAAATTGAATCACGCAAACCTTCATATCCCAACCAACAGAACGAAAAACCATACCGAATGCGCTGGATGATTTTCCTTTGCCTTCACCTGTATTCACAACGGTTAAACCGTGTCTTCTCGCGCGTGTTTTCATTTATTCCTCTATTCCTCAGGGTTTTGGCAGAAATCAATCTCGTGGATAATGTCAGGATTATTTTCGACCAGAAAATACAACGAAACTGTAATTTTTATACCAACAATCAACAGCTTCAAAATTTGCCTGTTTCAGCCAATCCAATTGGTTTTCCAGCGTAGACATTTTATCTTCTTTCATTCGCTCTAAAGCTGCATTCAAATCTGTATCCGAAACGCCACGATTTTTAACTTGTTGAATCCATGTTTTACGGTAAATACTTTCAATCTCAGGCGTTGAACCCAACACTTGGTCTGCATTGATGAATAGACCGCCTTTAGGTAATACATCATAAATATGGCGAAATAGCTCGATTTTAAGATTCTCTGTGAGATGGTGAATTGAAAGTGCAGACACTACAACATCAAATTCACCACTTAACTGCTTTGAATAATCAGCAGTAATAAATTCAAAACGATTTGGGTCATCAGAAAAACGCTCTTTAGCTTTGGCAAGCATTGCATCAGACACATCAACTAACGTAATTTGTGCATTAAGAAATTGTTTAGATATGAATAGTGAAAGCAATCCTGTACCTGCACCCAAATCAAGAACTCGGAAAGATGCTTGATTCTCGTAGGGTATCAATCCAAGTGCAGTGTTATAAAAATCATCAAAACAAGGAATAAGTTGCCGTCTTGCTTGATCATAATTGTGTGCAGACACATCAAAAGCTGTTTTTACTGCTGTGGTATCCATATTATTTTCCTATTTAAAAATTCTTAACTGTTCAACAAACCATTAACCAATTCACCAACCTCACCCAAAGCCCCCGCCAACGCAGCAGGATTATTCCCACCAGCTTGTGCTAAATCAGGTTTGCCGCCACCTTTACCACCAATTTTTGCGGCAACAAAATTCGCCAATTCGCCAGCTTTGACTTTTGCGGTTTGCTCTTTTGAAACACCAGCAACGACGCTGACTTTTTCGCCTTCCACTACCGCCAACACAACAACGGCGTTATGTAATTTGTTTTTCAACTGCTCGACGATTTCACGCAAAATTTTCGCATCGACATTTTCAACCGTCGTCGCCAACACTTTCACGCCGTTGATGTCAGTGGCTTGCGCCATCAATTCATCACCTGTCGCACTCGCTAATTTTGAATTCAAACGTTCCAATTGTTTTTCCAAACCACGCGCACGTTCAACGAGCTGTTCCACTTTTTCGACCGCTTTATCAGGCGTGCCTTTGACCAAATCCGCGATTTGCACCAACGCGCTTTCACGTTGTGCGAACCACGCTAAACAGTTTGCACCTGTGACCGCTTCGATGCGTCGCACGCCAGCCGCCACGCCGTTTTCACTGATAATTTTGAAACAACCAATATCGCCAGCTCGCGCAACGTGTGTGCCGCCGCATAATTCTGTTGAGAATTCGCCGATTTTTAACACGCGCACCTCTGCGCCGTATTTTTCACCGAATAACGCCATCGCGCCCGCTTTGACCGCATCATCTTTCGCCATGATTTGCGCTGAAACGGCATTATTCAAACGGATTTGTTCATTCACCAAACGTTCGATGGTTGAAATTTCGTCAGCGGTCAACGGTTCAAAATGTGAAAAGTCGAAACGTAACCGTTCGGTATTTACGAGCGAGCCTTTTTGCGCGACGTGTTCGCCCAAAGTTTGACGTAACGCGGCGTGCAATAAATGGGTTGCCGAGTGGTTTAATTCGGTCGCTTTGCGTTTTGCTATATCGACAGTGGCTTTCACGTTTTGTCCGACTTTCAACGCGCTAGCACTGATTTTGCCTTGATGCAAAAATAAACTGCCTGCTTGTTTTTGGGTATCGGCAACGTCAAAGGTCGCACCGTCTGCGCTAATCGTTCCGCTATCGCCAACTTGACCGCCTGATTCGCCGTAAAAAGGTGTTTTGTCTAAAACAACAACGCCTTCTTCGCCCACGTTTAATTGTTCAACCGCTTCAGCGCCTTTGAATAACGCCACGATTTGCGCGGTGTCATCGAGTAATTCATAACCTGTAAATTCTGTTTGTGAATCGAGTTCGATATTTTTATGAGCATCTGCACCGAAATGGCTCGCAGAACGCGCTCTATCACGTTGCGCTTCCATCGCTTTTTCGAAACCATCGTAATCAACGGTTAAATTATGTTCACGCGCAAAATCCGCCGTTAAATCAACGGGGAAACCGTAAGTGTCATAAAGTTGGAAAACCGTTTCGCCTTCGATGACTGTACCTGCCATTTTCGCCACACACGCTTCCAAAATTTTCATCCCTTGACCAAGCGTTTCCGCAAAACGTTTTTCTTCGCGTTCTAACACTTTTTCAACTTGTTCGAGTTCTTTGCGTAATTCGGGGAAGGCATCTCCCATTTCTTGAGCAAGTGGCGCGACCAATTTGTAAAAGAAAATGTCACTAATGCCCAAACGATAACCGTGACGAATCGCACGACGAATAATGCGGCGCAACACATAACCACGTCCTTCGTTGGACGGCATCACGCCATCAACCACCATAAACGCGCAGGAACGAATATGGTCAGCAATCACGCGCAACGAACTGTTTGTTAAGTCCGTCATGTTCGCTAATTTCGCTACCGCTTTGACGATGTTTTGGAATAAATCGATGTCGTAATTGTTATGCACATTTTGCATTACTGCCGAAATACGCTCTAACCCCATGCCTGTATCAACCGATGGTTTTGGCAACGGTGTTAATGTGCCGTCCGCGCTTCGGTCGTATTGCATGAACACCAAATTCCAAATTTCGATATAACGGTCGCCATCTTCATCGGGTGTACCTGGAGGGCCACCAAAAATGTCTTCGCCGTGGTCATAAAAAATTTCACTGCAAGGCCCGCAAGGCCCTGTGTCGCCCATTGACCAAAAATTATCTTTCGCGCCAATGCGTGACAAACGGTCAGGTGAAACACCAATTTCGTTAATCCAAATGTTTGCCGCTTCGTCGTCTTCTTCAAAAACTGTGACCCACAATT
Source organism: uncultured Pseudomonadota bacterium (assembly GCA_903904275.1). Taxonomy (GTDB): domain Bacteria; phylum Pseudomonadota; class Gammaproteobacteria; order Methylococcales; family Methylomonadaceae; genus UBA10906. Next base: position 1,671 of record CAIVBX010000081.1, on the reverse strand, counting down.
TTTCCTTTGGAATTTCAAGCACATTGACCAAAAATTCCCACGCAAAATGAATCGCTTCTTTTTTGAAATAATCGCCAAAACTGAAATTGCCGAGCATTTCAAAAAACGTATGATGACGCGCGGTGTAACCGACGTTTTCTAAATCGTTATGTTTTCCGCCAGCACGCACGCAACGCTGACTGGTTGCGGCGCGAGTAAATTCGCGCTGTTCACGCCCTAAAAACAAATCTTTAAACTGCACCATGCCCGCGTTCGTGAAAAGCAACGTTGGGTCGTTGTGTGGCACGAGTGAACTCGAAGGCTCTACAGAATGTCCGTGTTGTTTAAAAAAGTTCAAAAATGCAGAGCGTACTTCTGCGCTAGTCATGTATTTCATAAAAATTTTGGTGTTAAAAAGTGAATGTTTAGGAATAAATAAAACGTAATTTTTTGGCGAATTGTTGAATTTGCGAACTTGAAAAACCACGTCGTAGTAAAAACTGACAGCGTTTTGCCCAGTCTTGGCGGGTTAGTGGTTCGATTTCTCCGTATTTTTTACAATACGTTTGCGTTAATAAATCAAGCCAATTATCCGCCACTGTCAGCAAAACGTCATTTAAATTTATTTCAGCAACATCTATGCCTTTTTGATTTAGTTCGTAACGAATGGCGGTCATGCCGTAACCTTTTCGCAATCTTACGCGGGCGTAATTTTCGGCAAAACGGGTGTCACTTTGCCAATCGTTTTCAGCAAGTTCGGTTAAAACAGGTTGAATATCAGAAGATGAAAATCCTTTTTGCATCAATTTGGTGAGTAATTCTTTTTGCGAATGCTCACGACGGGAAAGTATTCGCAGACAATGGTTTTTAATGTCGTGAGCAACTGAATTCACAGCAGATTTTTAGAGTGGCTCGTCAACGTCTAGTTCGTCGTCGGTGGGTTCAAATTCTTTCACAGCAAGTAATGGTTTTTTAAAGGCTTCGTCACGAATTTGCGTTTCAAGTTCTTTGGCTTTTTTAGGGTTTTCTTTGAAATACAATTTTGCATTTTCTTTACCTTGTCCAATTTTTTCAGAGCCATAGCTGTACCAAGAACCCGCTTTTTGCACAAAACCAAAATTCACCCCCAAATCGACCAATTCGCCGACAAACGAAATACCTTCGCCGTATAAAATTTCAAATTCAGCTTGTTTGAACGGTGGTGAAACTTTGTTTTTCACCACTTTCACGCGCGTTTCGTTGCCAATAATGTCGTCGCCTTTTTTTACCGAACCGATGCGGCGAATGTCCAAACGAACAGAAGCGTAAAATTTCAACGCATTACCGCCTGTCGTCGTTTCTGGAGATCCGAACATCACGCCAATTTTCATACGAATTTGATTGATGAAAATCACCATTGTGTTGGAACGTTTAATGTTTGCAGTTAATTTTCTCAAGGCTTGCGACATCAAACGTGCTTGCAAACCCATGTGTGAATCCCCCATGTCGCCTTCAATTTCCGCTTTGGGAGTCAATGCCGCAACTGAATCGACAACAACAATATCTAACGCGCCAGAACGGACTAATGAATCTGTAATTTCTAACGCTTGCTCGCCTGTATCAGGTTGTGAAACGTATAAATTCGCAATATCAACACCCAATTTTCCTGCGTAGTTAATATCTAAAGCGTGTTCAGCATCAATAAACGCCGCT
>CAIVBX010000080.1 GCA_903904275.1 uncultured Pseudomonadota bacterium | reverse complement strand
GGTCGCATGAGTAGTATTTTTATTGCGTTTAAAACGATTGTTAGAAAAGAATTTAATCGATTTTTGCGAATTTGGCCTCAAACGTTATTACCGCCTGCGATTACAACGGCGTTATATTTTTTAATTTTTGGTAAATTGATTGGCGACCGAATCGGTACGATTCATGGCGTGAGTTATATGGATTATATTGTGCCTGGTATTATTTTAATGTCAGTAATTACAAATTCTTACGCGAATGTGGTGTCATCATTTTATTCGACAAAATTTCAACGTAACATTGAAGAATTGCTAGTTGCACCTGTATCGAATTGGGTAATTTTGGCAGGTTATATCAGTGGTGGAATGTTACGCGGCGTTTTAGTAGGCATTGTTGTTGCGGTAATTTCATTATTTTTTACACCGTTAACTATTCAAAATCCATTGATTGCTATTTCCGTAATGCTTTTAACATCGATATTGTTCGCATTAGCAGGTTTTATTAACGCGATTTTGGCAGAAAGTTTTGATGATATTTCGATAATTCCCAATTTCGTTTTAACGCCATTGAGTTATTTAGGCGGCGTATTTTATTCGGTCGATATGTTACCGCCGATTTGGCAACACATTTCGCTAGGAAATCCCATTTTGTATATGGTTAGCGCGTTTCGTTTTGGCGTGATTGGTGTTTCAGATATTGATATTTCGTTAGCATTTTTAATGACAGGTGGTTTTATTTTTTTACTGACGGGTTTTGCATTGTGGATGTTGCATCGTGGGACGGGAATTAAAAATTAAAAAACAGTTATGAACAAATTTGTTCATAACTGTTTCAAAAAATGCTACGCAACAGGTGCTATTTCAGCAGCTTCTTTCTCAGCTTCTTTGATACTCAAACGCACACGACCTTGTTTGTCGATTTCCAAAACTTTGACTTTTACTACATCGCCTTCTTTCAAACAATCGCTGACTTTTTCGACGCGCTCATCTGAAATTTGTGAAATGTGAACTAAACCATCTTTACCTGGAAGAATCGAAACGAATGCGCCGAAATCCATTAAACGAATCACTTTGCCTTCGTAGATTTTACCGACTTCAACTTCAGCGGTAATTTCTAAAATCAAGCGTTTTGCTTCTTCGCCAGCCGCTTTATCGACTGAGGCAATTTTGACAATGCCGTCATCCGTTAAATCAACCGCTGCGCCTGTTTGTTCCACAATACTGCGAATTGTTGCTCCGCCTTTACCAATAACTTCACGGATTTTACTTGGGTCGATTTTGAACGTAATGATACGCGGCGCAAAATCTGACATTTCGGTACGTGACGTAGCTAAAGCTTTGTTCATTTCGCTCAAAATATGCAACCGACCTTCTTTCGCTTGCGCGAGTGCGGTTCTCATAATTTCAGCGGTGATACCTTGAATTTTAATGTCCATTTGCAACGCGGTAACGCCTTGCTCAGAACCTGCGACTTTGAAATCCATGTCGCCCAAATGATCTTCGTCGCCCAAAATATCAGAAATTACTGCGAAACGGTCACCTTCTTTAATCAAGCCCATCGCAATACCCGCAACAGGTGCAGATAATGGAACGCCTGCATCCATCAACGCTAAACTGCTACCGCAAACCGAAGCCATTGAACTCGAACCATTTGATTCGGTGATTTCAGAGACGACGCGGATTGAATACGGAAATTCTTCCATATTTGGCAATACGGCTAAAACACCACGTTTTGCTAAACGCCCGTGACCAATTTCACGGCGTTTTGGCGAACCAACAAAACCTGTTTCGCCAACGCTGTACGGAGGGAAGTTGTAATGCAACATGAAAGGTTCTTTGTATTCGCCAGCGAGTGCGTCAATCACTTGTGAATCACGAGCTGTACCTAATGTTGCCACAACTAACGCTTGCGTTTCGCCGCGTGTGAATAATGCTGAACCGTGCGTGCGTGGCAAAACGCCTGTGCGAATGCTGATTTGACGCACTTTATCTAACGGACGACCGTCGATACGTTG
>CAIVBX010000079.1 GCA_903904275.1 uncultured Pseudomonadota bacterium | reverse complement strand
TCCAATCGCAAATGCCGCCAATCCCAACGCAACAACGTATGACAACACGGCTGGTTTAAATCAAGCGGATTACACACAATCAGCAGGTTATAACCCAGCTGCTTTGGCACAATCGGCTGATTATCAAAACGTCTCGGCAAGCCAATCAAATCCTTATCAAGATGCGTCTGCACAGTTTTCAGACCCTTATCAGGCAGTCACGGCAAAAAACTCGGATATTTCTCTCGCCGACTTAAATTCAGCTCGGTCAAATTTAGGTACGTTAGATCCGACTAGCGCGTTATCAAAACTGCTTAGTGGTGAAATAGATAACCCTTACCTTTCGTCGATGAATCAAAAAGGTATCGACCAATCCATGCAAGGCTATAACGATATGATTCAAAACTTGAATCAATCCGTTATGCCGCAAATTGGCAGTGATGCGTTTGCAGCAGGGCAATATGGTGGTTCACGCCAAGGTATTGCAGAGGGTTTAGCGTTGCAGCAAGCCGAACGAAACGCGCGTGATTTAACGCAATCTAATGTTGATTCAGGAAATCAATTGCTGGGTAATGCGTATCAAAACGCACAAGGCAACATGCTGTCAACGGCGCAAACCCTGAATGACCAAGCGGGTAGCAACGCCCAGTTCAATGCAACAAATCGAAATCAAGGCGGTCAATTTAATGCTGGGGCGGATAATCAATTTAGCCTAGCTAACGCCAGTAATTCGATGGCGAATAGTCAGTACAATGCTGGACTTGGGACAGACATGGCGAAATTTAACGCAGGAAATTCGTTAAACAATAGTCAATTCGACACGTCACAAATGAATGACATAACGAAATTCAACGCTTCAAATGACTTGGCTAACAATCAATGGAATGCAGGCGCGGCTAACTCGTTAAATTTAGCGAATGCAGGCAATCAGCTAAACAGCAATCAATATGATGCGACTAGCGCAAATAACATGGCGCAATACAACACGGGGCAATTAAATTCAGGTCAGTTGACTAATGCTCAAAATGATACGTCAAATCAGCAATACAACTACGGTCAACAACAACAAAATAACCAGTTTAACGCAGATTTGGGCTTTCAAAATAACACGCAGCAAATGACGCAAAGTCAGCAGAATATGAATAACCAAATGACAGGCATTCAAGGTGCTGGCGCGGCGTTAAGTAATTATAACGCGGGGCAAGATGCGATTTATGGACAGCAAAACAACTTGCTTAATTTTGATGCAAATCGCGCCTTAGATAATATCGATTTAACCCGTCAATCCGCTGGTATGGCAACAGGCGGCACGACAACAACTTATGGCTCAAATACGAATAATCTTCTCGGAAACATATTAGGTGCTGGCGCGGCAGGATTGGGGGCATATTCACTTTGGGGCTAACTAAATTAAAAACCTTAGAGCTTGCTCAAGCCTTAAAAGCGATACCCAACGCGGTGCGAGAATTGCCTGTTGAGCATTATCAAATCGAGGGCGTTTATGCTCGCTCGCTATTTATTCCTGCGGGCATGTGTGCGGTTGGAAAGATTCACAATCACGAGCATATTGCGATTTTAGCGCAAGGCACGATGCGGATTTTTGATGAAGAATTTACCGCGCCGTTTATTTGTATCACCCCAGCAGGGACGAAACGCGCCGTTTATGCCGTGACAGACTGCACGTTTATCAATGTGATTCGCACTGATTTAACGGAAATCGCCGATATTGAAGCTGAAGCGGTTTCGGACACTTTTGAAGAATTTGAAGAGAGAAAATTATTATGGCATTCGTAGATATTGCGGCAATGTTGGGTATTGGCGCAACAGCGGCAGAAGCTGGAACAGCCGCCGCTGGGATTGGCGCGGCTTCGGCGGGGGCGTTAGGTTCAGCAGGTGCAGCTAGTGCGGGTTTGCTTGGTGGAACAGCCGCAGGAACAGCGGGTGCAAGTGCTGGATTAGGAACACTTGGTGCAGCAGGAACAGCAGCCGCAAATGGCTTGTTAGGCAGTGCTGGAACGATGGCGGGGGCATTAGTACCTGAAACTGGATTAGTGGCATCAGGCACAACTGCAGGACTAGGTGCGGCGGCTTCACCAGGGTTAGGTGCGGCAATGGGAGCAACAACAGCGGGGTCGGCTCTGCCAATGACAGCGGCAGCTTCTGCTGTACCAGGTGGCGCAATGGTAGGTGGTGCGGGTTTGAGCAGTGGCGGATTATCAACCGCGCAAAGTTTAGGCTTGCTCGGTTCAGGCATGAAAATGATGGGCGGAAATCAACAGCCGCAACATGCACCAGCACCGCCTAATTTAGATGCACAAATTCCCCAACAAAAACCACAGTTAAGAACATTCAATAATTTTGGACGGAGAGTGTAATGGCAGGCTTACTCGACTTTTTACCTGAAATGGATAAATCAACCGCAATTGGATTACTTGCCGCAGGTAGTCAAATGATGAACACACCACGCCAACAAGGCGGAATGGGTACGATTGGAAACGGACTATTAGGTTTTGCTCAAGGTTTGCTCGCACAAAAACAGCAAGAAAAAGAAGATGCGCGGCAGGCACAACAGGACGCACGTCAATCACGACTAGATGATGCGTCGATTGCAAAAGATAACGCCATGATTCAGCATTATCAGGCTCAACCATCAGGCGGAGACCCGTATTGGACAACGATTAGCACACCGCAAGGCTTACAGAAATTTAATGCGCGAACGGGTGAGATGATTCAAATCACTGACCCACAGGGCAATCCGATCATGAAAGCGAGTGATTCGCCCGACTTACAAGGCGCGATTGCAGGCAATAAATCAAGAAACGCCGAAGCATGGAAGCCTGACACGATTAAAAATACAAACGGTAGTGAAACGCGCGGACTCGGAAAAGATTTGTACAACGGATTAAATTCTGGTTTGCCGCGAAAAGTTTTACAAGATGGTCAATATCACGATTTAGCGGATTATATTCCTATCGCACAGCAATTCGTACCCAACATTATGAGTGTTGAATCGGGCGGAAATCCGAATGCAGTTTCTGAAACGGGCGCACAAGGGTTGATGCAAGTTATCCCAAGCACAGGACGCGACCCAGGTTACAACGTTATTCCGTTGCGAAATAAATCGTCTGACGAAAATGTGCGTTTTGGCACGGATTACTTTGCAGCAATGCTGAAAAAAAATGGCGGTGACGTTCAGGCGGCGTTGCGCGATTATAACGGTAATTCTGACCCCAGATACGTTGAAAAGGTGATGAATGCGTCACCTACCGACAAAATCATTGCAGCTAGTCAACCGCTGACCCAAAACGCCCAAACAGGTATCGAGATTGCAGTGCAAAATGGCGCGAATCCAAAACAAGCCACCGAGAACGTGGTTAAATCGTTAAATCAAACAGTGGATAATTTAAAGCGGAATAACGTTTATACGGGTCAATCGACAGCGGATAAATTAGCGTTAGAAACAGAAGCTAGAAAAACACAGGACCAGAATAAGGCAAATATCGATTTAAGTGGCAAGCAAGCCGAAGTCGTACAAAAACGAACTAATAGCGCAAATAACGTTGTTGGCTTACTTGACAAAGCACAGCCGCTGATTGAAACCGCAACAAATAGCGGCGCGGGTGCGTTGGTAGATGATGCAATGGGGTTTTTTGGTAAAAGCACGCAAGGGGCAAACTCAGCACAAGCTCTTAAAGCATTGGGTGCAAATCTTGTAATGCAAATGCCAAGAATGGAAGGGCCACAATCCGACAAAGATGTGCAACTTTATAAAGAAATGGCGGGGCAAATTTCTGACCCTTGGATTCCGAAAGCGCGAAAAATTGCGGCATTGCAAACGATTAAAGACATTCAAGGGCGTTATTTAAGTCAATCAACACCTGTGCAACAAACCACACCGAACGCTTCAAATAGCGGCTGGTCAATCAAGGCGGTGGAATAAATGCCAAAATACGTTATTACCTCGCCTGACGGCAAAAAATACGAAGTGACTGCGCCTGACGGTGCAAGCGAAAGCGAAATTATGAATTTCGTCATGTCGCAACACGCACCGCAAAAAGCAGAGCCTGAGCAACCAAAACTCGACGACCCCAGTTTTTTAGTTGGCATGGGAAAGCGATTTAATGAAGCCGCGCGTGGTTTGGGTTTTGATGGTGTTAAACCTTATGCGCCAGCAGATAAACGAATCGATGAATCGACGGCAGGAAAATTAGGCGGTATTGCGGCAGATATGGCAATCACCGCCCCAGCTGGTTTAGCGGGCGGCGCATTGGCTCGAACGGCTTTGACAGGCATCACCGAAGGATTGACCAATAAAGATGACCGCATCGAAAACGCCTTAACGGGTGCGGCAGGTGCGGGGTTTGGTGAAGCGTTAGGTGGCGCGTTGAAATTTGCCGCTCAACCATTCAAAAGCGTAACTAATCCAGTTAAAGATGATTTGATTGCTAAGGCAACCGCAATGGGCATTCCACTCAATGCCGCACAGGAAACAGGAAACAAAACACTGCAATTTGCAGATAAACGTTTAAGCTCGTTACCCTCTTCATCAAGTTTTCAGCAAGCGCAAAAAGACACACAGCGGCAAGCATGGCAAAAAGCCTTGTTTTTAGCAGGTGGTGAAAATGCAGACAGCGCAACGGCTGATGTAATGGGTGCGATGAAAGACCGAATTAGCAAGTCTTACAACAACATTCATGGACGAAACCATTTAATTGTTGACCAAGAATTAAAAGACGCGCTTTCTAAAGTTGAACAAGAGCAACTCAATCGATTGCCTACTAATCAAAAGCCTGTCATTCAAAGCTATCTTGATGATTTTGGCGCGTTAAATATCGGCGACAAAATGACAGGGAAGCAATACCAAGATTTGCGCTCGATGCTTGATAAGCAATCGAAAGGTTTTAAAAATTCCGACCCGCTCACGGCTGACGCACTTAAATCCATTCGCAGTGCGGCGGATTCGGCTATGAGCAGAAACGTCAATATATTCGATTCGGCAGCCTTGAAAAAAGCGAATAACGACTGGGCGGTGATGAAATCAATGGAGCGTGCCATTGACCCAATAACGGGAAACGTTAGCCCTGCGCTATTGCTTAACGGCTTAAAAAAACAAGATGCAAACCGCGTGCTTTATGGCAAAGGCAATCAAACATTAAGTGATATTGCCAAAGTCGGTAAAGAATTTATCCCTGATAAAGTACCTGATTCGGGTACGGCCGCACTTAGCCAAATGACCGACATTCTAAATGGAAAGGCATTAGCCACAGGCACGGGGGCGGGGTTAGGGTATTTTTTTGGCGATGACAAAATCGACCCCATTACGGGTGGTGCGGCGGGTAATCTTCTTGGTGTGATTGCTGCCGCAACATTACCAAAACAAGCGGCAAAAGCGATGTGGAAAAATAG
>CAIVBX010000078.1 GCA_903904275.1 uncultured Pseudomonadota bacterium | reverse complement strand
TGCAGAGTTTGCAGTCACACGGGCTGGCTCGAAGTCATGGGCTGCGGGATGATTCACCCTGAAGTTTTCAAAGCCGTCAAAATCGACAGCGAAAAATACAGCGGTTTTGCCTTCGGCATGGGGGTAGAACGTTTAGCCATGTTGCGCTACGGCATTAACGATTTGCGCTTATTTTTCGAAAACGATTTGAAATTTTTACAACAATTTAACTAAGGCAGGGACGTTTATGAAAATTAGTGAAACTTGGTTAAGAACGTATGTTAATCCAGCAATTAGCACAGAAGAACTCGTTGCCCAAATTACGATGGCTGGTTTGGAAGTCGATGCAGTTGAACCTGTGGCGGCGCAATTTAGCGGCGTGGTGGTTGGCGAAGTTTTGGAGACGGAACAACATCCTGATGCAGACAAATTGCGCGTTTGCAAAGTCAATGTCGGCGAAGCTGAACCATTGCAAATCGTGTGCGGTGCAGCAAATGTACGCCCAGGTTTGAAAATTCCTGCTTCGGTCATCGGCGCAGTATTGCCAGGTGATTTCAAAATCAAAAAATCAAAATTACGCGGCGTTGAATCTTTCGGGATGCTTTGTTCGGCAAAAGAATTAGGCTTAGTTGCTGAAGCCGAAGGCTTAATGGAATTGCCTGCCGATGCACCTGTCGGCACAGATATTCGTGAGTATTTGCAATTAAACGACAACAGCATTGAAGTCGATTTAACACCAAATCGCGCTGATTGTTTAAGCGTTGAAGGCGTGGCGCGTGAAGTTGCGGTTTTGAATCAAATTCAATTGAATATTCCAGCCGTTGAACCCGTTGCGGTCACAACCTCTGAAAAATTAGCTGTAACTATTGAAGCAACGGCAGCGTGTCCACGTTATTTAGGTCGTGTGATTTCTGGCGTAAATAACAAAGCGCAAACACCGCTTTGGATGCAAGAACGTTTGCGCCGTTCAGGTTTGCGTTCACTCAGTCCATTGGTTGATGTCACAAATTATGTGTTGCTTGAACTCGGTCAGCCGTTGCACGTTTTTGATGCTGAAAAATTATCAGGCGGCATCACGGTTCGTCATGCAATCAATGGCGAAACATTAGAATTATTAAATGGTCAAACTGTGATGTTTGACGAAAAAAGTTTAGTGATTGCCGATGATGAAAGCGCGTTAGCGTTTGCAGGTGTGATGGGCGGCAATTATTCGTCTGTTCACGAAGAAACGACGAAAGTCTTTTTAGAATGTGCGTTTTTCACGCCACTTGCAATTGCTGGCAAAGCGCGTCAATTTGGTTTGCACACTGATTCATCACACCGTTTTGAGCGTGGCGTGGATTTTGAATTGCAAAATCGCGCGATTGAACGTGCGTCGCAATTGATTTTGGAAATTTGCGGCGGTCAAACGGGTGAAATTACCGACGTTACAACAACGTCTGAATTGCCAAAACGTGAACCAATTTCGTTACGTCAAGAAAAACTCAATAAAATTTTGGGCATCACGTTTGAAAACGAAACTGTCACAGGCATTTTAGAACGTTTGGGAATGCAAGTTGCCGCGCAAGCTGATGGCTGGAAAATCACACCACCGAGTTTCCGTTTTGACATTGCCATCGAAGCGGATTTGATTGAAGAAATTGCCCGAATTTACGGCTACAACAATTTGCCAAACAATCAAATTCTAGTGCGTTCTGCGTTGAATCAAGCGACTGAAAATGTTTTAGATTTAGAGCGCGTGAAAGATTTACTGGTTGATCGTGGTTATCAAGAAGCGATTACTTACAGTTTTGTCGATGAAGCGATGCAAACCGCGATTGCGCCCAGTGCAGAATTTGTGAAATTGCAAAATCCGATTTCTGCCGAATTAGCGGTAATGCGAACCACATTGTGGGGCGGCTTATTAACAGCTGCGTTGCATAACACGAATCGTCAACAAACGCGCGTGCGGTTATTTGAATCGGGGTTGCGTTTTGTGCAAAAAGACGGCGAAACGTTGCAAGAAAAAATGCTCGCAGGTTTAGCGTTAGGCAATGTTGCCGCTGAACAATGGGGCGAAAAAGAACGGGCGGTGGATTTTTATGACGTGAAAGCCGATGTTGAAGCCATGTTTGAATTAACTGGTTGCAAAGTGCAATTTGTCGCAGATTCAAATGAAACTTTGCATCCAGGTCAAAGCGCGAAAATTTTAAATGAAGCAGGCGAAGTCGTTGGCTGGTTAGGAATGTTGCATCCGAATTTAGAGCAACAACTCGGTTTTGAAACCCCTGTGTTTTTGTTTGAACTCGCGCAAAATTTGTTGTTGCAAAAACAACGTGCAAGTTTCAAATCGTTATCGAAATTCCCATCAGTGCGTCGTGACTTAGCGTTGCTTGTGAAAGAAGAAGTTAATGCTGGCGAAATCATTGGCGCGATTGAAGCGTGCAATGAAACACTTTTGCAAGAAGCGGTGATTTTTGACGTGTATCGCGGCAAAGGCGTGGATGAAGGTTTCAAAAGTGTGGCGTTGAGTTTAGTGTTGCAAAATCAAGCACAAACACTCACAGATTCTGAAATTGACACTGTTATAAATACGTTTTTAAAAACATTGTCTGATAAAACAGGCGCGAAATTAAGAATTTAATTCCACAAAAAAGCCCTGATTTGCATTACATAATCAGGGCTTCCGTTTCTTCATTTAGACGACAACAGGATAATCAAAACCTGATAAATCCGCATTCACTTTCGGATTACCTGTTAAGTTAATAATAGGTGTTGCTGTGTATTTATCACCCGTTGTATCTGTATTCAAATAAACCGTACCGTTAATGTAGAACAATGGCGAGCCTCCCTTTTGAGCTGCTGTTAAACTGTTGTAAGAAAAATCTAACTGACCCAAATCGCCTAAATCTAAAACATCGCCGTCTTTCAAACTAAAATCCGTAATGGTATCAACTGATTTGTTGTAAGCAGTCACTGTATCGCCATTTTTGTCTGTTATGTCAGACATAAAATCGCTCAAATGAAAAACAAATGTGTCTAAACCTTTTCCACCTGTTAATGTGTCAGACCCTGCGCCGCCCGTAATAGAATCATCACCATCACCACCAACGACGACATCCGCGCCATCGCCAGCATTAACGTCTAATCCATCAGCCGTTTTAATCGTAATAGTGTCGTTGCCTTGATTAAACCCTTGAAAATTAGAAATTGCACTGCTAAGAGTTTCTTCTGAAAAAAATGAATCGACTCCATCAGCACCGACAGGACTATCTGAATTGAACAATGAAGATAACGCATCATAATTATCGGAATTAGTAATGTTCATAGCAGTTGATACTTGTTTTAAATCTGCTGTTTCCAATGACAGACTTTTTAAACTAATGCTATTTCCATTAGCATTAGATGTCAGCACACCCGAAAAATTAAGTGCCGATAGACTTGTTTTGTCATCAGCAGCAATTTTAATCGTAATTGATGAAACATTGATTGATGAACTGTCATTATCAGACCCGATTGTTGAATCGTAACTGTAGGCTAAATTAGCGGTAATTGTATTGGCAGAATCCAAATTATGATTTGAATAGCTAAGTTTTGCTGCACCTGATTTTGATTCAATTCCAGAGTCACTTGAAGAATTTGATTTTGAATTATTGGTCACAGAGTAATTTAAATTTTGGGATTTATAAACATCACCCGCTGTATCGGTACTTGAAGTATTTGTTGTATTAGCAGTATAGGAACTTGTATGACCTGAGCTTATTGTGTGTGTGAAATCATCCGTTTTATCGTCGAGCGTATCACTTGAGCTTTTAATTATTATCTTACTGCTACTACTAGATTTAGAAGACACAACCTCGCCATTTTTGTCTAGTTTAGTAGCATGTAATTCAGAAACTGAGTCGGTAATTTTATCAAGCGTTCCATACGCCGCTGTGATGCTGTCACTGAGTGTTCCATTTGCAACGTCATCACCATAGCGGCTACCACCATCTGAATAATCTCCTGTTGCTTTGTGATTGATTGAGAATGTTCCAGCAAGTGTGCCTGCTTCTTTGTCGGCTTTTGCTTTAAAACTCAAGTTATATGACGGTTTAGTGTCGTCATAAAGCGGTGAGTTCCATGTTGTTAACGAGGATAAACTACTGTCAATCAATCCACTAAAGCTGTCCGTAATACCATTCACATAATCAAACTGTGTCGTAATATCTGCATTTACTTTTGTTGAAGTCATAAAATTCTCCGAATAAAAAATTAAACCATGGTTATCACAAAATCTTTTAAGCCTAAAATAGGTGCAATCATTATGTTACTCATAAATTTATATAAAATATATCAATAACATTTTACCGTTAAATGAAATTTTTCTATTTTCGTGTTTCGGCTCTCAAAAAAGTTTCATCATACAATTTTGGTAAAATATCACCTGCTTTACCATGTAAATTATAAGTCGCTACGCCGTTTAAACTGTTCATAGTTGGGTTGATTTGCACCAGTATTGCACCATTTTTATGGGCAATATGTGGTAAATTTGCAGCGGGATAAACTAAGCCTGACGTGCCAACAACCACCATCAAGTCACAATGTTCACATGCTTCAACCGAATCATCCCAAACATCAACAGGCAACATTTCACCAAACCACACAACGCCTGGACGAATAGCTCCACCACATAAAACGCATTTTGGCGGTTCGATTCGATTTTCTTTCAGTTGATTTTGTTGCGTGATTTCTTTCGGTAAATCATAAGGCGCGTTGCAATCAAAACAGCGTGGCGCGTGCAAACTGCCATGTAAATGTAACACCTCAACATTGCCAGCGCGTTCATGTAAATCATCGACGTTTTGGGTAATCAAAGTAAATTTTGGAATTTGTGTGGCTAATTTTGCAATCGTTTCGTGTGCGGGATTAGGTTTGGATTGCAAAACTTTATTGCGTCGCCATTCGTACCAACCCCAAACCAATGCGGAGTCAGCTAAAAATCCTTCTTCACTGGCTAACGTTTCAGCTTCGTAGTTTTCCCACAAACCTGTCAGCGCATCACGAAAAGTAGGAATGCCCGATTCTGCGGATACGCCTGCACCTGTTAGCACAACTAAATGTTTGGCGGTTTTGATTTTTTCGATTAAAGCGGTTGGAATGGTTGTCGCGTCAAATGTGTTCATGTTGAATTTCCTCGTCAATGTTGAATGCGAGAAAATCATAATGTATCAATGCGACATAACGGGACGTTTTAGAAATTAAAATGAAAAGAATTTTTCAGAAAAAACAAATCCTTTCGTATTCATTATCGCTAAATAACGAATAAGAAAAGACTCGCGGTCTTTGTGTTTGCCTTTGCGTGAATAAACCGTGCGGTCGCTGAAAAATCCTGCTTTATTAACGTGATGGGCAAATTTCGCCACAGGATTTTGTGGCACACATTCTTTTAATTTTTGCAGCTCTAGTTTGAGTGCATTTTTTGGTTTTTTCTTGGTCATAAAAACTCCTTTAAAAAAATACGAGAATTGAGAAACGTTGTTCTCAATTCTCATGTAAAAATCAATTTCTAGTTCTAGCCTGAATACGTTTGCTGATTCTCAAAATATCACAAAAACGAGCAACACTGTCATTATCTCTTAGTGAATATGTGCATTTACCATATTGTTCTGAGGTTTTTTCATATAGATGAACCTGAATATATCCAACTCTTGAAACTTTAATGTGAAAAGCCATGCCATGTACAGCATTTGTATAAATTTCAAAATTCTGATGTCCGTCAGTAACTTCATAATTTTCCTCAATAGCACAATTCTTAATGTTTTCAATAGCTTCATTTAAGTCAAATTGATGATTATCATGTTGTAACTCTAATTCATCTTCGTCATCATCAAGCCAATCAAATTCATCTTCAAATGGAACATTTCCAAGAAAATTTCTAGGAAAATCACTATTTTTAATTCTGCGGCTCAATTTTTTTCGGGTTGTTACATTTGAAACCTCAAATCCTCCTGAATCCACAGATTTTATAGTTAATGTTTGAGTTTCATCGTCTTCTTCATCCAAATTTAAAAGGCGTTTAACATCTTTGGGTGTTAATAAACAAGCTCCATTTCCCCAGCTTTTGTATGCGAGAGCAATATAAAAATCATGGCTTGAATAAAAAGGTTTGAAGTCATCAGAATTAAATTCAACTTCAAATTCTCCAATCCATTCATCTGATTCAATCTCATTCTGTAATTCTTTTATCACCAGCAATTTATCGTTAATTTGATAAACATTTTGTGTGACTTTATTTATCATTGTTGGCAAAGGATATTCAGCAATTTTTCTTAAAATTGAACATCTACAATTTCTCTAGTTGAAATAGGCATAATTTTTCCCCGTAAGTTTTATTAGAAATTTCACATTTTTTACAGCAACACATTTTAACCATTAACACGCAAAATCTAGGCATAATAAATCGTATTTGTAATTCACATCCCTTATGTTTGCCTTAAAAATCTTCAGCCCATTTTTCCCAAAAATCAGGTTCATCGTGATGCGCGTTTTTCATTGCCATTTCAAGCGGCAAAACATAAAACCTTACATTGTCAAAACGCATCGTGCCGTCAGGATGTTCAAGGTATTGTTCTAACTTTTGATAAAGTGGCAGTTCTTTATCAAAAGGTACATCAAGATAAATTTGCCCACAATAACCTGCCATGTAATTTTCATCGGCAAATTCGCCACAGCTCGACCAACTCACGCCCATTTTGGTTAAATCTTCAAGAATTTTTTGGCGTATTGTGTCATCTTTAAAAGAATAACACCCGTTGTCATCGCCCCACATATCATCTTCATTAGGTTCAGGACTGAATTCTAAATAAAGCACGTCACGTTGTTTTTTACGCGCAATAGCGTCAATGTGTTCGATAATTTGTGGCATGGTAATAATCTCCTGTGATTTTGTAAGGACAAGAACAGGATAAAACACCAAAGCGACAAACTTGGACGTTTTCATAAAAAATTTCAAAAATTGATGTTATAGTTTAAAAATCTCAATTAACTGATTTTCAAAAGAAAATTATGGATAGCTTGTTGCGTTATTTCGATATGTTGTGCTTAATTCCAAAAGCCCCGAATTCAATTTCAACACCTGAAATCTTAAAAAAATTGCAAAACATGTGTTACGCCGTTGATTTACGAACGGTGCAACGTGATTTGGTGAAATTGTCTGCATCGCCATTATTCCCAATTGCCAATACTGAAAATACCAAACCGTTGCGTTGGTTTTGGATTGATAATTCAAGCCCGATGCAATTGCCGATGATGTCAACGGATGAAGCGTTGACGTTTAAATTAGCTGAAATGTTTCTTGAACCGTTATTGCCGCCTTCGGTTCGTTCGCGTTTAGCGGGTTATTTTGACCTTGCGGACAAGCGTTTGAAAGAATCAAAATTTGAACATTGGGTGGAAAAAGTCGGTGTTGTGCCAAAGAATTTACCGTTGTTGCCTGCTGAAATTGAGCCTTCAGTTTTAGCGGTGGTTTATGAGGCGTTACTTAAAAATCGGCGTTTCAAAGCGACTTACCAAGCAATTTATAAACAGCCAAAAACGTATGAAATCAATCCATTAGGTTTGGTTTTTCGTCACAACAGCATTTATTTAGTTGCCACGATTTTTGATTACACCGATGTTAAACAGTTAGCATTGCACCGATTTAAAGATGCTGAATTAAGCGACCGAATTGTGTCTGTGCCAAAAAATTTTGTGTTGAACGATTACATTGCACAAGGCAATTTTGATTATCCTGTTGACAACCACTTGCAAGAAATAACACTCAAATTAAAAGTAGCTGATTTTTTGAAGCAAATTTTGTTAGAAACGCCACTTTGTACAAATCAACGCATTAGCCAAATTGACGATGAACATTATTTATTGAAAGCGTGTGTGATTAACACGGAACAATTGCATTGGTGGATTCGGAGTTTCGGAACAGGAATCGAAGTGCTTGAACCGTTGGAATTGCGCGAGTTTTTTGCGTTTGAAGCGAAAGCATTGAACGAAATGTATCAATAATTTTAAAAAATTTAAATTGGCGCAAGACTTGCTGAAATAAAGCCAACGTATCATGTTATAACAAAAATTTTAAATGTGATTTGTTTGATTTTAGTGTTGCAAAATCAAGTACAAACGCTGACTGATACGAAAATTGATGCTATAGTTAGCGGGTTCCTACAGACTTTAGCCGTGAAAACAGGCACAACACAGAGATTAAATTATGGCATTAACAAAAGCAGATTTCGCTGAACATTTATTTAACGAATTAGGTTTAAACAAACGCGAAGCAAAAGACCTTGTCGATATGTTTTTTGAAGAAATTAAAACCTCATTAGATCACGGTGAAATGGTCAAATTATCAGGATTTGGTAAATTTGAATTACGCGATAAAACCAGTCGTCCAGGTCGAAATCCAAAAACAGGTAAAGAAATTCCGATTACTGCCCGCCGCGTGGTGACATTTAGATCGGGTCAAAAACTTAAAGCACGAGTAGAAGCGTATGCTGGAACCGAGTAACAACAACGAATTGCCTGCAATTCCAACCAAATGCTATTTCAGCATTGGCGAAGTCAGCGAATTATGTGGTGTAAAACCACACGTTTTACGTTATTGGGAACAAGAATTTTCTGAAATTAAGCCCGTGAAACGCCGTGGAAATCGCCGTTATTATCAACGTCACGACGTGCTAATTATTCGCCAAATTCGTTCACTTCTTTATGAACAAGGTTATACGATTGGTGGAGCAAAAGCACATTTAGTCAGTTCAAGTGCTAAAAATGATTCAACCATCACAAAACAATTGATTCATCAAATGATTGGTGAATTAGAAGAAGTGTTGGAATTACTGCGTTAAATTATTATTCACTCAAAAAATACAGCGGTAACATTGTTTCAAAACGGTGTTATCGCGTTTTTCGTTTTAAGAAGGCAAAAAATGATGACTTCACGCATCGCAACTATTGAGCGCAACACGCTCGAAACTCAAATTATGATTACCGTTAATTTAGACGGCACAGGTAAAACCGATTTTCAAACAGGCGTGCCATTTTTGAATCACATGCTAGACCAAATTGCGCGACATGGCATGGTTGATATGACGATTCAAGCAAAAGGCGATTTGGATATTGACGCGCATCACACGGTTGAAGATATTGGCATTTCTATTGGTCAAGCGTTCGCGAAAGCATTAGGCGATAAAAAAGGGATTTCGCGTTATGGTCACGCTTACGTTCCGCTTGATGAATCGCTCTCGCGCGTGGTGATTGATTTTTCAGGTCGTCCGAGTTTGTATTATGACGTGACGTTTAATCGCGCGTTTATTGGCGAATTTGATGTCGATTTGTTGCGCGAATTTTTCCAAGGTTTCGTCAATCATGCAGGCGTGACCTTGCATATCGATAACATCAAAGGCGGTAATGCTCATCATATTGCTGAAACGGTCTTTAAAGCCTTTGGTCGTGCGGTGCGAAATGCAATCACGCTTGATGAAAGAATGAGCGGCATTATGCCGTCAACAAAAGGAGTTTTGTAATGTCTACGGTTGCAGTAATTGATTATGGCATGGGCAATTTGCATTCAATTTCAAAAGCCTTGCAATATGCGTCACCTGAAACAAATGTGATTGTGACTTCAGATGCTGAAACGATTCTGAATGCCGACCGCGTGGTTTTCCCTGGTGTGGGCGCAATGCGTGATTGCATGAAAGCCTTAAACGAGTTGAATTTAATTTCTGTCATCAAACAAGCCGCGCAAACAAAACCATTTTTAGGGATTTGTTTAGGAATGCAGGCGTTGTTAAACGATAGTCAAGAAAATGGACATACCGATTGTTTAGGAATTTTAGACGGTCACGTTTTGAAATTCGCTGAACCATTAAACGATGCAAATGGCGAGATTTTGAAAGTTCCACACATGGGTTGGAATCAAGTAAAACAAAATCCACATCCGTTGTGGCAAAACATTCCAGACGAAAGCCGCTTTTATTTTGTGCATAGTTATTACGCTACGCCGCAAAGTTCAGACATTATCGCGGGAACAAGTGATTATCCCAATTCGTTTGCTTGTGCATTGATGCAAAAAAATGTTTTCGCGGTGCAATTTCACCCTGAAAAAAGTCAAACGGTGGGTCTGCAATTGTTGGCGAATTTTTTAAATTGGGATGGAGATAAGTAAATGAAAACTTGGTGGTTAGCAATCGATATAAATGGCAAACATTCTTCATATTTGGAATTGAAACATAGAAAAATTGTTGCCCAAGGTTGGTCGGCATTAGGTAATTTAGATTTATTAAAAAAATGCCTGCCCAACAATAAAAGGG
>CAIVBX010000077.1 GCA_903904275.1 uncultured Pseudomonadota bacterium | reverse complement strand
GGTGCGGTAAGAGCGCACCGCGCAACTGGTAACAGGTGTGGCAGTGAAAACCCCACTCGGAGCAAGATCAAATAGGAAAGCATTTGTCCGCCCTGACAGCTTTCGGGTAGATTGCTAAAGCGGCAAAGTGATTTGTCGCGTAGATGAATGACTGTTCTCGACAAAATCCAGCTTATAGGCTAACTCTTTCACCTAAACTTAAAGTAATTCCTAATTAAAATTAAATAACATTTTGATACAAAATAGCATTTATTTTCATCGTCAAAAATTTGTTTAACTCATTGGCAATAAAGCAAGATTTCAAACTTGACTCAAACTTATTTGAAATCTATATTGAAACAAATCCAACGCCCGATAGGGCTTTTTTTATAGCTTTTTAACAACGGAAAATTTTCCTAATGACCCATTTATCCGTGATGCTCGAAGAAGCATTGCACCATTTATCAACCAAAGGAGATGGAGTTTATATAGATGGAACATTCGGACGTGGTGGACACAGCCAACGTATTTTAAAAGCACTTGGCAAAAATGGACGATTGATTGCTTTTGACCGTGACGAAACTGCAATTAACTGTGAACGCGCTCAAAAATTATCGCAAGATTCACGTTTTAAGTTGGTTCACGCGCCATTTTCTGAAATGGAAAAAGTGGTCACAAATTTAAATTTAAATGGAAAAATCAACGGCATTTTGCTTGATTTAGGCGTTTCTTCACCGCAATTAGACGACGAAACGCGCGGTTTTAGTTTTATGAACGATGGCGCACTCGATATGCGAATGGATATAACGCAAGGTTTATCTGCCGCGCAATGGCTTTCACAAATCGACGAAAAAGCATTAGTTCAAGTTTTATTTGATTATGGAGAAGAACGTTTTGCACGACGTATTGCTAATGCAATTATTACAACACGAGCCACACAACCCATTGAAACCACACGTCAACTAGCAAAATTGATTGAAGATACCATTCCGTTTCGTGAAAAACACAAACACCCCGCAACTCGCAGTTTTCAGGCAATTCGGATTGCGGTAAATAACGAATTAGGTGAATTGGAATTAGTCTTAAAACAAGCCAAAAATTTATTAAATTCAAACGGTAGATTAGTCGTAATTTCGTTTCATTCGCTTGAAGACCGAATTGTTAAACGTTTCATGCGTGACGAATCTGGTGTAAAACGTAACGTTGGTAAATTACCCATCAAAGAAGCAGACATCGAAAAAGGCGTTTTAAACGTGTTAAGCAAAGCCATAAAACCAACAGCTGAAGAAATCGCACAAAATTCGCGTTCACGCAGTGCGGTTTTGCGTGTTGCAGAACGAGTTTAATTTTTATGTTACGCTTTTTCGGAATGAGTATTTTGATTTCTGCGCTGCTTATATCGGCGTTGATGGTGATTTATAAAAAATATAATTCGCGCTTAATTTTCATCGAAATTCAAAAACACGAAAAAGCCTTAGACCAATACGAAGTCGTGTGGGGACAATTACAACTTGAACTGACTACACTTGCCGAACAAAATCGCGTTGAACAAGTCGCGCGGGAACAGTTGAAATTAGTGCTACCCGCACGCGAAAAAATCATTTATATCAAACCCTAATGAAATACCGCCGCTATAAAAACGAAGCGACTTTATTACCACGCGATTATTCAAAACGTCGGCGTGTAGTTTTAGGTGCAATTTTATTTTGCATGGCGATTTTGGTTTATAAAGCCGTCGATTTACAGGTTTTTGACAAAGAATTCCTGCAAAAAGAAGGCGATATGCGTCACGTTAGTGAAGTGCCAGTGCCTGCATATCGCGGCATGATTCGAGATAGAAATGGTGCGCCACTTGCGATTAGTACGCCTGTGGAATCGATTTGGATTAACCCGCAAGAATTTAAAGTCACCGCCACACGCCAACAAATTAAACAACTTAATCGTTTATTGAGTTTAGAAGATGGCAAAATTGAAGAGTATTTAACCGACCCACACAAACAATTTGCTTATTTAGCGCGGCAAATAAGCCCGAATTTAGCTGACCAAGTGAAAAATTTAAAACTTACAGGCGTGTATTCAGAACGCGAATTTAAACGTTTTTATCCAACAGGTGGCGTTGCAGCGCATTTAATTGGATTCACCGATTTAGATGATAAAGGGCAAGAAGGTTTAGAAGCCGCTTACGATCATTTATTACGAGGTGTCGCGGGAAGTAAGCGTGTTATTCGTGATGGAAAACGCCAAATTATCGATGACGTTGAAAATATCAAAGAACCAATTGCAGGTAAAACGTTAGAACTCAGTATTGACCAACGTATTCAGTATTTAGCGTATCGAGAATTAGCCCACGCGGTTGCCATCAATCATGCGAAATCCGCGTCACTCGTGGTTTTAGATGCAAAAAATGGTGAAATTCTAGCCGCGGTAAATCAACCCTCTTTTAATCCAAATGTTCGTAAAAGTTTGAAAGAAAATTTGTATCGCAATCGCGCTTTAACAGATATTTTTGAACCTGGTTCGACGGTTAAACCGTTTGTTGTCGCGGCAGCGTTAGATGGTCACTATGTTCGTCCAGACGAAATGTTTGAAACCAACGGCAGTTTTGAAATTGGTACACATGTTGTGAAAGACGTTCATAATTACGGCACGCTGGATTTAACAGGCGTTATCAAAAAATCCAGTAATATCGCGGTTAGTCAAATGGCGTTACGAATGCCGCCAAAGTATTTTTGGGAAGTGTATCGCCAACTTGGTTTCGGTGAATCAACCGCGTCAGGATTTCCAACCGAAGCCAGCGGGAACTTGCTTGATTATTCGCAATGGAAACCATTTGACCGCGCCACGCTTTCATTTGGTTATGGTTTGAACGTGACGGCATTACAACTTGCACGTTCTTACACCGCGTTGGCGGATAACGGTATTTTGCATTCGGTTAGTTTATTCAAACGCGACGAAGACCCCGAACCGAAACGCATTTTTACAACTCGCACCGCAAAAAGTGTTCGTGCGATGATGGAAACGGTTATTCAAAAAGATGGAACAGCTTACGAAGCGCGAGTTGATGGTTACAGCGTTGCAGGTAAAACAGGAACGGTCAAAAAAGCAGGCGCTGGCGGCTATGTTGAAAACAGTTATTTTTCAGTATTTGCGGGAATGGCACCCGCGAGCAACCCACGTTTAATTATTACAGTTATGATTGATGAACCTTCAGCAGGTCAGTATTATGGCGGAATTGTCTCCGCGCCAGTTTTTTCAAAAGTCATGAGTGGCGCGTTACGAATTCTCGAAGTCGCTCCTGACCAATCCGATAATATGCCAGTTTTATTGATGGGTAAAAACTAATGAAAATCTGCGAATTACTCAATTTTGACAGCGATTTAACTATTTCAAATTTAACGCTAAATAGCAACGATGTTGCAGAAAATAGCGTTTTTATTGCTTTAAAAGGCGCGAATCATCACGGTTTAAATTATGCCAAAGCAGCGATTGAAAAAGGCGCGATTGCAATTTTATTTGATAGCGAAGATGTAAAATTAGCAGATGAAATTCTTGCGGATTCAACCGTTTTAAAAATCCCTGTTGAAAATTTAGCCGTAAACGTAGGTGAAATTGCAACACGTTTTTACGGTAATCCTTCTCACAAAATGAACGTCATCGGCATTACAGGCACAAATGGCAAAACATCTTGCAGTCAATTCTTAGCGCAAGCGTTAGAAAACTGCGGTGTAATTGGCACAATCGGTTGGGGCAAAATCGACAATTTACAAGAAACGTTAAACACCACGCCTGATGCGTTAACTGTTCAAAAAATGCTCGCAACCTTGAAAAATGATGGTTGTGAAAACGTGGCAATGGAAGTGTCTTCACACGGTTTAGCGCAAGGTCGCGTGAATGGTGTGCAATTCAAAGGTGCGATTTTCACCAATTTCAGCCGCGACCATTTGGATTACCACGGCACGCTCGAAGCGTATTTAGAAACAAAATTAAAACTGTTCCACGCGCCAAATTTGGAATTTGCGGTTATCAATTTAGATGATGGTATGAGTGACAAAATTATTGCCGCAATTCCTGAAAATATCGAGATAATTGGCGTTACAACAAAAAATACAATCGCACCATGCGGTCAAATTTTAGCCGCAGAAAATATCGACTTAAATTTAAGTGGTATTGAATTTGACGTGATTTGGCAAAATCAAAAACAGACGTGTCACGTTCCTCTAATTGGTAAATTTAATTTAGAAAATGTGTTGTGCGTGTTGGCAACAATGTTGAAGTTAGGCATTGAGTTAAACGACGCAGCGCAACGATTAACAAATTTAAAACCTGTCATGGGACGCATGGAAAAATTTGGCGGTAAAAATAATCAACCGCTTGTCATTGTGGATTACGCACACACGCCCGACGCGCTTGAAAAAGTTTTAGGCAGTTTGCGAGCGCACACAAAAGGAAAATTAAGTGTTGTTTTTGGTTGCGGGGGCAATCGTGACAAAGGCAAACGCGCTCAAATGGGACGTGTTGCCGAAGAATTTGCCGATCATGTGATTATCACCGACGACAACCCACGTTTTGAAGCCAGCGAAGACATTATTGAAGATATTTTGAGTGGATTTTTCAACAACGAAGCAAAAGTAATTTATGACCGTGAAAGAGCAATTCAACGCGCTATTGAACACGCCGACGCGGGGGATTGCGTTGTGTGTGCAGGCAAAGGTCACGAAGACTATCAGGAAATTAACGGTGAAAAATCACCTTTCAGCGATGCGGAATGCGTCAAAAAAATACTGGGGCAAGCATGATAAAAATGACGTTAAGCCAGATTGCAGAAAATTTGAACGGCACGTTAATTGGCGCAGATGCTGAAATATCAGGCGTAAGCATCGACACGCGCACATTGCAAACGGGAAATCTTTATATTGCGATTACAGGTAAAAATTTCGATGGTCATGATTTTGTTGATTCTGCAAAAGCTGCGGGCGCGATGGCTATTTTAACGCATAAAAAATTAGAAACCGATTTGTCACAAGTTTTAGTCAAAAATACGCATTCTGCGCTCAGTGAATTAGCAAAAAAATGGCGTGAAAAAATGCCTGCAAAAATCGTTGGTGTAACAGGCAGTAACGGCAAAACAACAACAAAAGAAATGCTTGCCACGATTTTGAACATGAATAACAACGTACTTTTCACGCAAGGCAATTTAAATAATGACATTGGCGTGCCATTAACGTTATTAAAACTTTCGCCTGAAAATCGTTTTGCCGTCATTGAAATTGGAGCAAATCACATTGGCGAAATCGCTTATACAAGTCGTTTGGCAAACGCTGACGTAGTCGTCATTACGAATGTTGGTGCGGCACATTTAGAAGGTTTTGGTGATTTGAACGGCGTAGCAAAAACGAAAGGTGAAATCATTGAAACGCTCAACGAAAATGGCGTAGCTGTATTAAATCGGGACGATACGTTTTTTGATTATTGGCAAAATCTCGCTGGTTCACAAAAAATTATCACATTTGGCTTGCATGAAAATTCGGATATTCGGGCTGAAAATATCGTTGTAAAAATTGAAAACCACCAATTTCTAACCCATTTTGATTTGATTTGCTCTGATGGAAAAATCAGCGTCAATCTGCCGCTTGCTGGAAATCACAATGTTCTAAATGCACTTGCGGCAACGGCTGCAACGTCAGCATTAGGTATTACGCTTAAGCAAATCAAACAGGGTTTAGAATCAATGTCGTCCGTGAAAGGTCGTTTGCAACTTTTACATGGACACAAAGGCAGCACGATTATCAACGACACTTACAATGCCAACACCGCGTCGCTGCAGGCGGCATTGAATGTTTTGCAAAAATGTGAAGGTGAACATTGGGTAATTTTGGGTGCATTTGGTGAATTAGGTGACGACACTGAAAAATTACATTTTGAAATGGGCGAAACCTTGAAAAATAGCGGCGTAAAACGCTTATTCGCCGTCGGCGAATTAACTAAAAAAACCGTTGCCGCTTTTGGTGAAAATGCAGCACATTTCGCTACACAATCCGAATTATTAAATTCCGTAACGCCTTTATTAATGGGCAACGAAACCATTTTAATCAAAGGCTCGCGCTCACAACGTATGGAAAATGTGACAGCCGCTTTAACCGAATTCACAGGAATACACTGATGTTATTTTATTTCGCCGATTACTTAACTAGCTTTCATGGCGGTTTTCACGTCTTTCATTATCTGACGTTTCGCGTGATTGTGGCGACGCTGACTTCGTTATTGATTTCGTTTTTGATAGGTCCTTGGATGATTCGCAAACTCAGCCGCGAGAAAATCGGACAAAGTATTCGTGAGCTTGGACCTCAATCGCATTATGAAAAAGCAGGCACGCCGACGATGGGTGGGGCATTGATTTTAGTCGCGGTGACGATTACGACGTTATTGTGGGCGGATTTGAGCAACCGTTACATTTGGGTACTTTTGCTTGTGACACTAGGTTACGGAGTAATTGGTTTTATTGATGATTATCGAAAAGTCATGAAACGCAACAGTGACGGTCTTTCGGCGCGTTCAAAGTATTTGTGGCAATCGATTATCGGATTTGGTGCAGCGTTATTTTTGTTTAAAACAGCGACTTTACCAGCAGAAACACAATTGATTGTGCCGTTTTTCAAAGACGTTATATTTGATATGGGCTGGTTTTATGTGGTTTTTGTTTATTTCGTGATTGTCGGCACGAGCAACGCCGTGAATTTAACGGACGGTTTAGATGGTTTGGCTATTATGCCGACGGTGATGGTTGCAACAGGTTTAGGCGTGTTTGCGTATTTGTCAGGACACGCGACGTTTTCACAATATCTAGCGATTCCTTCATTACCGCACGCAGGCGAATTAGTCATTTTTTGCGCGGCATTAGTCGGCGCAGGCTTAGGTTTTTTATGGTTCAACACTTATCCCGCGATGGTTTTCATGGGCGATGTGGGTGCATTAGCATTAGGCGCAGCACTTGGAACATTAGCTGTTTTGGTTCGTCAAGAAATCGTGCTTGTCATTATGGGCGGCGTATTTGTGATGGAAACGTTGTCAGTGATGATTCAAGTCATTTCGTTCAAAACCACAGGCAAGCGTGTTTTCAGAATGGCTCCGATTCATCATCATTTTGAACTCAAAGGCTGGCCTGAACCGCGCGTGATTGTGCGTTTTTGGATTATCACCGTAATTTTGGTGTTGATTGGTTTGGCGACCTTGAAGTTGAGATAAATCATGAAAAACATCTTAGAAGAAAAATTTGATTTAACGCCTGACGCAAAAATTATCGTGGTCGGAGAAGGCATTACGGGAACATCGGTTGCGAATTTTTTGCAATCGCAAAACTTACCTTTTTCAACCGTTGACAGTCGCAAAGAACCTTTTACATTTGAAACGTTCAAAGGCGCGTCGCATTTAATAATTAGCCCAGGCGTTGCACTTTCTGAACCAACAATTGCCGCCGCGTTAAATTCTGGTGCGAAGTTAGTCAGCGATATTGATTTATTTGCAGCCGTTGTGAATGTGCCAATCGTTGGCATCACAGGTGCAAATGGTAAAAGTACCGTCACCACCATGCTCGGCGATATGGCGAGAGCGTGCGGAAAAAATGTGGGCGTAGGCGGAAATTTAGGCAAACCTGCTTTAGATTTGCTCAACCCGAAAGCCGATTTATATGTTTTGGAATTATCGAGTTTTCAACTTGAACGCTCACACGTTTTAAATGCCGTAGCGGCAACGGTTTTAAACATTTCAGCCGACCATTTAGACCGTCATGATGATTTAGAAAATTATGCACAAGCCAAACAAGTGATTTTTAGCGGCGACGGCGTGATGGTTTTAAACGCCGACGATGAAATGGTTGCGGTAATGCACGATGAAAGCCGTAAAACACTTACTTTTTCAGTTAAACAAAAAGCCGATTTTCATTTAGCAAATCAAAATTTAATGCACGACGAAAACGTGTTGATGTCGCTTGCGGACTTGCCGCTCGAAGGCAAACACAATGTTGCGAATGCCCTTGCAGCTTTTGCGCTGAGTTTGGCAATTGGTTTGGATTTAAAACTGTGTGCAAATGCGCTTCGCCATTTCAAAGCCTTGCATCATCGAATGGAAAAAGTCAGCACTAAAAATGGCATCAACTGGGTGAATGATTCCAAAGCTACAAATATCGGCGCGTGCATTGCCGCGCTCGAAGGTTACGACGAAAAAGTGATTTTAGTTGCAGGTGGCGAAGGCAAAGGGCAAGACATGAACGAACTTGCGCCTGTGATTCAAGCAAAAGCGAAAGCGGTAATTTTAATCGGCAAAGATGCGCCGCAAATTGAAG
>CAIVBX010000076.1 GCA_903904275.1 uncultured Pseudomonadota bacterium | reverse complement strand
TTTGCATTACACGTTGTTGCTCAAACACACGGGCAAAATCGTCATGGCAATCGTAGGCGGATTTTTGCTGGTTTCGTTACTCAGTGGCGTTTATTTATGGTTGCCTGCGCGACATAAAATCGCTTCGGCGTTGCTGATTAAACGGTCGGCAAGTCGAGAACGTTTTACTTACGATTTGCACAAAGTGAGCGGAATTTACAGTTTGATTGTGATGTTGATGCTGACCATTACTGGCATTGCCTTGGAAATACCCGAATATGCGAATCCGTTGATTAGTTGTTTTTCGCCGTTGCAAACGTTGTCGAAATCGACCTCGAATTTTTCAAATCAACCTCGAATTAGTTTGGACAAAGCCGTTGATATTGCAAAACAACAATTCCCAGACGCGCGTTTATGTTGGATTGAAACGCCATCGGGTAATTTGGGAAGTTATCGCATCAATTTACGTCAAGCCAATGAACCCAGTCAGCGTTTTCCAAAAACAAACGTGTGGATTGACCAGTATTCGGGAGACATTTTGAACATAAATAATCCGAGGAATTTTTCGAAGGGTGACAGTGCAATTAGTTGGTTTCATCCTTTGCACAGCGGCGAGGCGTTTTCGATGACGGGGCGTTTATTGGTGTTTATTTCGGGGTTGTGTTGCCCAATTCTTTTTGTCACGGGCGTGTTGCGTTGGTTGCAAAAGCGTTGCGCTAAATCCGAAAATAAAAAACTAAGTTAAATGCCATAGTAGCCATGTGAAATCACGCATTTTCAGAAGCATCAGGAAATAGTATTTCGTCAGCAAACCTAGTATTCATAAGGCTTTTATTATATTGGCATAACGATTGCCATCTCATTGATATTTTTTGAATTATCTTTGGAGTCTGGCTAAGTGCCTGCTGTTTCTATTAACCACGAGCAAATTTCGCTCTTGTTTCTCAATCATCGTGAAGCCATCATCAGTTTTCTTATGCAACGTGTACGTTGCCCCGATACCGCCCAAGATCTAAGTCAAGAAACGTATCTACGTTTATTACGCAAAGAATCCATTCCGCATAGCGAAAATCTTATCGGCTATTTGTATCGAACGGCTGAACGGTTAGCGATTGATTTTTTGCGTTATGAACAACGTGTCACCAGTAAATCGGTGTTGCTTGATGACGAATTAGTTTGTCCAAACATGCAACCCGAAGAATTAACCTTGTTGCGTGAACAATGTGAACGGCTGTTAGACGCTGTTTATTCGTTGCCAAATCAATGTCGGCAAGTGTTTTTGCTCAGAAAAATCGATGAATTAAGTTATGCCGAAATCGCGCATGAACTTAAAATTTCTGAAAAAACGGTGCAACGCCATTTAGTTAAAGCCATGCTTCACTGCCATCAACGCCTCAATGCTTAACCTTTTCAAATCATGAAGTTTAACCCGTGTACTTTTGAGCAAGCTGTTACTTGGTTTGTCGCTTTGCAGGGCCAAGATTGTGACGAGCAACAACGCGCAGAATTTCAACAATGGTTAATGGAACATGAATCGCATACTGCCGCTTATGCCGAAGCAGAAAAATTATGGATAAATCTGGATAGTGTTAAATCCGCGCCCCTACCGAATTTAAAAGCACGAAATCAACGTTGGAATGCTATGCAAACAGGCATTGCAACCTTGGTGTTTGCGGCGATTGCAACAGGTTGGTGGTTAGATTACAGCGCAGAAACCGTTACTCACAGCACAGGTATTGGTCAACGACAAAGCATCGAATTAGCCGATGGCTCACACATTGAACTCAATGCCACGACACAATTATCTGTTCGAGTATCTTGGTTGCGCCGCGAAATTCAATTACGAGAAGGCGAAGCCATGTTTAACGTCACACATGAAAAATTCAGACCGTTTAGCGTTCAGGCGGGAGCGTTGCGAGTTCGTGATATAGGTACACGCTTTAATGTTCGCAAACGGCAAGATGGCACAGTCGTTTCTGTATTAGAAGGTGAAGTGGAAGTAAAACCTGAACATACTTGGTTAGGTCAAAATGTGAAAGCAGGCTTTAGTTGCAAAATGGACGAAGACGGACATCTTCACGCTATCGAACCTGCAAATTTTGAACAGGCAAGTAGTTGGCTTGATGGGCGTTTGACATTTAATCACACGCCATTGTCTCAAGTTGTAACCAAATTAGAACGCCATCACGATGTACATTTTGTTTTTGCGGACGTGACGCTTCGGAATGAAACCTTGAGCGGTTCGTTTGAAACGGCGGATTTAAATCCGTTTTTGCACGCGATAGAAAAAATCCTACCTATTCGCACTCAACGCCAAAAACAAACCATTGTGCTGTCTCGGCGTTGAGTTACGAGTTAAATTGTTGGGCTTAATCGTGATTCAAAAACCGCTTCCGCTCTTCGGCACTACGACCCAACGCTTTTGCCATCCAAGGTGGTGGCGCATCGAACACTTGTTGAAAAGTTTTTAACTGTTCAACCGCGTCTGTAACTTCTGGCACTTTAATCGGATAAATATCGGCGCGAATAATCTTCGCCGCCGCAGGGCCTCCAACCGATTGCATAAATAAAACATGACAATCTTTCACCAAATTCACCCGAAACAAATTGCGGTCATCCGAATCATCTGCGCCAATCGTTGAGCGAATATCAATCAAACGATATTCATCTTTTGACAATTGATAAACCAAAAACCGAAGACACGAGCCAAAATGCCCGTTCAATAATTCGCCGCTATTTGACGCAACGCCAACGCGGATAGATTCAGGCATATCACCGTCTTTATACGGCTGAACTTCAGGCAAACCGTCATCCGTTTCTTCGCCCCACAAATAACGTACCGCCAGTTTGATATTGGCTAAACCGATGTCAATGTCTTCGCCATCTTCTTCGCCGTCCAAACTACCGATACCCGTTTTTAAATTCGTCACCGTAATCGATTTGAGTTTTTCATCGTCAAGCGGCATACCGACTTTTTCATGCAAAATTTCAATCAATCTTGGCACGTCAACGTCAGGTAAAACGCGAGCCGCTAACGCAATTCGCAAAGCTAGTTCTCGTGGTAATTGACTCATTTTTCACCTCTAAAGTTTGTGGTGTGCCTGCCAACCCGTATAACCTTCATTAAGGCTGTAGACTTCTTTAAAACCAAAATCGCTAAACATTTCCGCAACGTGTTCACTGGCGTGACCGTGATAGCAATAAATCAAAAAAGGCTGCTCTTTTTCGCCTTTTTGAATCAGACTATCGCGCAGTTTTTCATGCAAGTGCATGGCATTTTCAAGATGCCCCGCGCGATAATCTTTCACATCACGACAATCCAAAATCACAGGCTTTTTTTCAGCGATAAATTGCGGCGCATCACTGATAGCAAGATTTTTGAATGTTGCCATCGTTACACTGGCCCGCCGTTAAGTTCTTTTTTAACAAAAATCGTTTTGGTCAAGGCTTCTTCAAACGCAATTGTTTCACCTTTGAATTTGAAATCTTTTGCCGCTTCAAACATCGTAACCACTTTATCTTCAGCAGATTGTCCTTTTAAATCGGCTTTTTCAATGTAGAGGAATTCAAGCGTTTCATTCCAAACCATCCCATCACGATATGGCACAAATTTAAACGTGAAACCGTCTAATTCAATCTGCATATTGTCTTTAATGTTTTCAACGTACATTAAAAGCACGGTTTCAGGTGTTAAAGCGGTTTTGTATTTTGAAATGAACTCAGGCACTTGCGCGAGTTCGTGGAACATTCCATTTACAAACACAAATTTTTCGTCAGTCGCTAAAACCGCTGCTTGGTTTAACAACAATTTCGGTGGCATGTGAACGCCGTCATTCAAGTCGCCTTGAATTAAAATTAAATCACCGCGCCACGCGCTGAATTTTTTGTCGCTCGTTTCACCGATAACAGACGTGATGAATAAAAGCCCTTCTTTGTCATAATTTTTAATTAACATTTTGATTCTCCTGATTAAAAAACTTTGTGATTAAACATCGACACGGCGACGTTGTACTTGTTGTGGGTCGGCGGTGATTTTGCGGTAAATTTCGATGCGGTCGCCTTCTCGAATTGG
>CAIVBX010000075.1 GCA_903904275.1 uncultured Pseudomonadota bacterium | reverse complement strand
TGTGCGGATATAACGAATTTTCTTGAAGATATGTTTCAAGCAGGTTTTTTAAATGATGACCCCGTTCATGGAGGCATAAATGTCCTAAATTCTAATTACGAAACAACACAAAATTATAAAAATTAAATTCAAAGAGGCTCTAATGAAAACAAAAACATATTTCAATTTGGTTGTCGGTGCATCATTAATGGGAGCGATATTCACATCACATTCCATATTTGCAATGGGCATGATGGGCGGTGGAATGATGGGAGGAAGTACAACGACAACTATTGACCCACCAAAAGGTGCCGCATTCAAAGATCCTGTAAAACTGGCTAACACGTCTACTGTCAACGGGGTTGTAAAAGTGAATTTAGAAGCGAAAGTTGCCCCGATTAACATCAATGGAACAACCGCTAATTTATACACTTACAACGGTCAATTTCCAGCACCAACGATTTCTGTTAAACGTGGTGACACGCTAAAAGTCCATTTCACCAATTCATTGCCGAATACAGGATTAAATATGATGGGTGACGGCAATGATTTAACCAATTTGCACACACACGGTTTGCACGTTTCACCCGAAGGCAATTCCGACAATGTGATGTTAAGTTTTATGAACAAACAATCGTTTGATTATCAATATGATTTAAGTTTGCATCCTGCGGGGAATTTGAATTGGTATCACCCACATCGTCATGGAAACGTTGCAACGCAAGTATGGCGCGGCATGGCGGGTGTGTTAGATGTCGCTGATGATAATTCGTTATTGTCAGGGTTTGAAACACACATCATGGTTTTAAAAGATATTTCATTAACGGGCAATGCGCCAGCCGAACACACTTCATCAGATTGGATGAATGGCAAAGAAGGCAACACCATTATGGTCAATGGTCAGGTGAATCCTGTTTTAACCATGAAACCTGGGCAAATTCAACGCTGGAAAATTGTGAATGCCAGCAATGCGCGTTTTTATAAATTAAATTTAGCGAGCCACAATTTACAAATTATTGGGACAGACGGTGGTTTGTTAAACAAACCTTATCCGCAAAGTTCGATTGTCATGTCACCTGGTGAACGGCTTGATATTTTAGTTCAAGCAACGAAAACTGCTGGTTATTACAAATTATCCTCTTCTCCCTACAATCGCGGCATGGGCATGATGTCAGCTTCAGGCAGCAGCCAACAAATTACATTATTAACTGTCAATGTAACAGGTGCAGCCGTTACGCAAACCATTCCGACTTCTATCAATCCAAACGCGACACGAGTTACCGTGCCTTACGGTACGCCAACGCGAAAAATTTCATTAAGTATGAGCATGATGGGTGGAATGATGGGCGGCAGTTCTGGCATGGGCATGGCAACGATTAACGGCATCGCATTTAGCGCAACGAATGCTTTCACCGCTTATTCTAAATTATCGTCAGGTTATGAAATTTGGGAAGTGACCAACAACAGCATGATGGATCATCCATTTCATCAACACGTCAATTCCGCACAAGTGCTTTCAATTACAGGCGGCGATTCGGCGTATTCCTCTTTTTACACTTCAGCACCAGCTTGGAAAGATACCGTTATCGTTCCAAAAGGCGGCACAGCACGTTTATTAGTGCCTGTTAAAGATTTCACGGGTTTAGCTGTTTTCCATTGCCATATTTTGGAGCATGAAGAAATGGGCATGATGGGACTTTGGGATATTCGTTAAATCTTAAATTCAAAAATGCGACGCGCTTAAATTTTTAAGCGCGTCGCGTTTAACTAAAAATTAAAAATTAGAGAAAAATATGAACAACATTTATTTTATCGACAGCACCACACCTGATATTGAAACCTTAATTGCAGGATTTCCAATCAATGCAACGAGCGTGATTTTGCAAGCCGACAAAAACGGTTTAGAGCAAATCGCCGCGTATTTACAAACAAACGACGTTAAAAATTTAGATGCGATTCACCTTTTTTCGCACGGTTCAACAGGTGAATTGTATTTGGGAAATTCAAATGTG
>CAIVBX010000074.1 GCA_903904275.1 uncultured Pseudomonadota bacterium | reverse complement strand
CCATCTTCTAAACGGGTCAAAGCTCGTGGAGATGCGAAAGGAGCTGATATTCTCAGTTCGGGTCAGTCG
Source organism: uncultured Pseudomonadota bacterium (assembly GCA_903904275.1). Classification (GTDB taxonomy): domain Bacteria; phylum Pseudomonadota; class Gammaproteobacteria; order Methylococcales; family Methylomonadaceae; genus UBA10906. The sequence continues at coordinate 7,789 of CAIVBX010000074.1, read as the reverse complement.
AAGCCACCACTAGAACGCGATAGCGTTTAGTGGTTGGTAGTTCACCAACGCTGTTTATAGAATGCAAGAAACTCAATAATTTCAAGGAATTTTATGTCTATCCAACTTGCTATTGATGATGCGTTAATTAACGAAGCCTGTGTTTTAGGACATTTCAAAAATCAAGCAGAAGCTGTCATTAACGCTTTGCGTGAATTTATCAATCGTCGCAAACAAAAAATGACGTTACAAAAAAGTAGCGGTGTTATTTTTGGCGTAATGAAAGGTAAATTTTCTATACCAACCAATTTTGATGACCCATTACCTCAAGATATTGAAGATGATTTTTACTCGGCAACATTATGAATTTATTGCTAGACACACATATTTTGCTGTGGTTTTTGGCTAGTATAAAAGTCAAGAAAATTTATATCTACATGTTGAAAATCATTGCAGTTGTTGCTTTGGTTATTTTAGCCGCTGCTGTTCGGTTATATCCGCTGCAATCACTTCAATCAACATTGGTTTGGGTGACGTTTTATCCTGTTGTGATGATTTCGGCTGTGATAGTAGGTATATACGGTGGTTTATTAGCCATAACGTTGTCATGCTTGATTGCTCTATATGGTTGGTCTTTTATTGTATCTGCACCTTTTATCAACACACATGGTGATTGGATTGGCTTATGCGTTTTTATTTTTAATGGCTTAATGATGTCTACTGTTGCGGAGGCAATGAAAAGAGCAAATTATCGAGCAAAAGAAGCCAAAAAAAGAGCAGAATTAGCTAACATGGCAAAAAGTGCTTTTCTTGCCACGATGAGCCACGAATTACGTACCCCATTAAATGCCATTTTGGGATTTTCAAATATCATGCTAAACGACCCCTCTGCGACAAAAGCACAACACGATAATCTATATATTATTAACCGAAGTGGCGACCATTTACTCAATTTAATTGACGATGTGTTAGACATGGCAAAAATTGAAGCGGGTAAAATTACTTATGAAAGTTCAGCGATTCATTTAACGAATTTGTTAAACAACATGGTAAGTATGATGAAAATTCGAGCAATTGAAAAAGATATTCAATTGTTAGTTGAATTTTCTAAAGATTTACCTGTATTTGTGAAAACAGATTCCAATAAACTGCGGCAAATTATTGTCAATCTTCTTGGTAACGCCATTAAATTTACTTCTCACGGTGGCGTATCTTTTCGAGTGGAATTTGAATCTAAAAACAAACACTGGTTAATCATTTGTGTTGAAGATAGTGGAATCGGTATCAGTAAAGACGATATAAACCACATTTTTGAGCCATTTGTGCAAGTTGGTGTTGCACACACCACACAAAAAGGAACAGGATTAGGTTTATCACTGGTTAAAGAATATACCAAAATAATGAGGGGCGAGGTTTCAGTTAGCAGTAAATTGGGCGAAGGTTCTGTTTTTCGCTTAAAAATTCCTATTGAACTAACCGAAGAACATGAAGCGTTGTTGATAACACAAAAACACGGCAAAGTTTTAGGTTTAGAAAAAGACCAGCCAAATTATCGAATTCTAATTGTCGAAGACCAAAAAGAAAATTGGATACTTTTAAATACATTATTAGAAAATGTTGGATTTACAGTTGTCATTGCTAAAAATGGACAAGAAGGCGTGGACGTTTTCAAAACGTTTAAGCCCCATTTTATTTTTATGGACAGAAGAATGCCTGTAATGGATGGAATAAAGGCAACCATTGCTATTCGTCAATTGAAAAATGGGAACGATGTTAAAATTGTTGCCGTTTCTGCCTCAGCATTTATAGACCAAAGAGCAGAAATGATTGAAATCGGAATGGATGATTTTATTCGCAAGCCTTACCGTCCATCTGAAATTTATGATGTGCTAGAAAAACATTTAGGTGTACGTTTTATTTACGAACAGTTTAGTGCAACTACTTCAGAAAATGAGAGTAGATCAAAAATTTTACCCAACGATTTTTTGTGTTTGCCTTCTTCATTACGTCAGAATTTTGCTCAAAGTTTGCTATCAGGTGATACCGAAACCATTAGTAATTTGCTTGCAGAAATTGAAAATATAAATCCACAACTTTCAAAAAATATCACTTCTCATATTGATAATTTTAATTACTCAATTATTTTGGAAATCTTAGAAACGTTAGAGAATAAAAATGAATCTTAAAGATAAAACGGTCGCTATTATTGACGACGATGCTGGAACGTTAAAACTTCTCGGTGATATTCTTAAAAACGAAGGTTTTCGTGTGCGTCAATTTAATAATGGCGCATTTGCGTTACGTTCCATCGAAGCAGATTTACCTGAAATTATTTTGCTTGATATGTGTATGCCGATAATGAATGGAATAGAAATTTGTAAGGAACTTAAACAAAATCCAAAAATCCGCCATGTTCCTGTTATTTTCATTACGGGTTTACATGAAATGGAATATAAAATTAAAGGATTTCAAGTGGGTGGTGCGGATTACATTACAAAACCTTTTCAAAAACAAGAAGTCATTGCGCGTGTTAAAGTTCATATCGCATTACATTGTAGCTTTGAAAAAATAAAACGGATTAGTGAAGAATTAGAAAAAAATAAGAAAAAATTAGAAATTGCTCAAAAAATTGCTCAGTTAGGTCATTGGGAATGGAATACAAAAACAGATGAAATAGAATTATCCGATGGGATAAATCATATTTTAGGTTTAAATAACAACTTAAAAAAAATAACACTTGAGCAATTTATCCAGTTCATTCATACCGATGACAAAATTCGTGTTCTTGAAAATATGAGAAAAGTCGTGCCAGTTGATGAATGTGATTCAATATGTGATAACTGTATTAGTGATGATTTATGTCATTTTGAATGCGAATATCGAATTATTTTACCAAATGGTGAAACTAGAATTATTCAAAGTAAAGGTAAATACTTAAATTCGCAAAATACCAATCATACCGTTGTGGGAACGGTACAAGATGAAACAGTTGAATTTACTCGAATTAAAATGTTGGGAATTGCACAAGACATTACCAGACAAAAAGAGTTGGAATTAAAACTAGAAGAACAAGCCACGACTGACTTTTTAACAGGCTGTTATAACCGCCGACGATTTTTAGAATTTGTGCAAAATGGATTTGACCTTTTTTCGCGTTATAGTGATGAAATGTCACTTCTTATGTTGGATTTAGATTTATTCAAAAACGTCAACGACACTTATGGTCATGCGGTTGGGGATTTGGTGTTGATAAAGTTAGTTGAAATTTGCCAAGCTGAACTTAGAAATACAGATATTGTTGGTAGATATGGTGGCGAAGAATTTGTTGTTATGCTGCCGAAAACCTCAAATGTTCAGGCTTTTGAACTTGCTGAACGGTTATGTAAAGTCATTGCAAATACAAAAATTATTACCTCTAACATACGTTTCAATTTTACGACTTCGATTGGTCTTTCTACGTTAAAATCAACAGATAAAAATGTTGATAACTTTATTAAACGTGCTGACGAAGCACTTTATCAGGCTAAACATTCAGGGCGTAATTGTGTTGTTAATTCGGGTTAATCACTAGATATAGACTTCCCAAATTCAAGCAGTTTGTAGCCCATCATAATTAGGACGTATTTTGCAAAAGTTTTAGTTTTGGCTTTTGAGAATGATCTAAATTTTGATCTAAACAGATGTCGCAATTCCCACAGGCTTTTTCTAGGTTGTCGCCGAAATAACGGACTAGGGTTTGGCGACGACATGTTTTTTGGGTGGAGAGGTTTTGCATATCGGTTAGCTTTTGGTCGGCAAGCTCTTTTTGATGCTGAGAGGTCATTTCATAAATGAAATTGCGCCGTCTACTGTTGACGGAGTTTGCCGAGTAAATCATCAAAGCGTCGGCAGGTAGCCCGTCACGCCCTGCTCTACCTGTTTCTTGATAGTAAGCCTCAATACTGGAGGAAACGTCTAAATGTGCGACAAAACGCACGTCTGGCTTATCGATCCCCATGCCGAAAGCGATAGTCGCAACCATGATGACATTATCGCGGATTAAGAAATCCTGCTGATTGCGTTTTCGCGCCCCGTTACTCATACCTGCATGATATGGCAATACATCAAACCCTTCTGCGGCGAGATATTCGACGGTTTCATTTACTTTTGCGCGGGATAAGCAATAAACAATGCCTGAATGGTCAAAGTGTTCTGTGTGAATGAAATTCGCTAAACGCTGTAGGGCGGCATGCTTGTTGTTGATGGTTTCGATACGGTAGCAGATGTTAGGACGATCGAAAGCGGTGACGAATTGCGGCGCGTCTTGAAGGTGAAGACGTTGAATAATTTCGTCACGGGTTCGTTGGTCGGCGGTTGCGGTGAGTGCGATACGCGGAATGTGCGGGAAGTGCTTGTAGAGCAAATCGACTTTTAGATAATCGGAGCGGAAATCATGCCCCCATTGGGCGACACAATGGGCTTCGTCGATGGCGAATAATGAGATATTGAGGTTTGCCAAAAGAGAAAGCGTTCGTGGGACGGCTAAACGTTCTGGTGAAATATAGAGCAAATCAATATCCCCCTCGAATAAACGTTGCTCAATTTTCTTTACTGCGCCTTCGGAGAGAGTTGAATTTAAAAAAGCCGCTTTTATGCCTAAGTTAAGCAATGCGTCTACTTGATCCTTCATGAGTGCGATTAACGGCGAGATAACCACACCAACGCCTTCACGGACTAGGGCTGGGATTTGGAAACAAACGGATTTTCCTGCGCCTGTAGGCATGAGTGCGAGGGCGTTACCGCCTGCCACAACATGCTCAATTACTTCGCTTTGGATGCCACGGAAAGAATCATAGCCATAGACTTGTTTTAATACGTCTAAGGGTTGTTTATTGACGAATTCTGATACTTTTTCGACATTGAAAGAGAGCGGCAAAACGTTTTGCTTGCTGATTAAAGAAAATTCCTCTTGTTGATCGCTTGGATTTAACAAGTTCAAGAGAATGTCTTGTTTTGGTTCTTTTGGTTCTTCTTTTGGTTCGTCACCGAGAACGAACTCTAATGCGAGCGATAATTGCTCACAATCTGGCGTTTCAACCTCGAAAACGCGCTCGATAGGATCGCGCCCTGCTAATTGATCAATATATTGCCAAAATCCTTTTAAATCGTTGGCATTGGCTAAAGTAAGTAAATTTGCGCGTGCATCCGAATAAAAATCACAGTGTTTTTTAACGATTAACCAATCTGACAACGGTATGTTAGCAAAGAGATAAGATAAAGCTGGCTCGATAGCGGTTACTGCTTCGTCTGTTAAATTTTCGATGTCGAAACGTTTTTTTAGTCCCTTAGACCAACGTAATTGCCGTTTTCCTTTGAAAGCGTGGGCATATTCGATAAATAATTCGCCTGCTTGCTTGTCACCGTCTAGGTAGTCATCAAGTAATTGAAACGGCACTCGAGATGGTTTGCCGTCTGCGCCAAGTTTGCGCCCTTGCTTTGCGCCCCATTTTGTTAATTCGTCTTCCATGCCCCAAGCGCGAGGCTTATCGTTGTCCATGCCGAACTTTGCAACATAATTTGCAGCATAAGTCCCACTACGAATATCAACGCCATGTTCCCATGAAGGTTCGCCAAGCCCTGCGTATTCACACGCTCTATGCCATAGTGCAAAAATTGCTTTTTTAATTTCTAAGAACCCTGATAAATACTCTTCACGAGTTGTTTCGCGTTCTAAAAACCAGATTTCATGTGTGTGCGGATGCCAACCATTGACCTGTCCATGAGTAGCTTCGAGAGCGCGAACATGTCCGATTTTTTCAAGAGCAGTGCTTAAATCAACATAATCGCGGTGCGAATTAAAGAATGTGATCGCTTTGGCTTGTTTTTCGAGTAATAACGCTAGGTTGTCTTCTTTGCCGTGTGGATACGTTAGGGTAACGAATACCAAGGAGAATTTTCCGAACTGTTTGGTATGCGTGCTAGTTGCATGAATCAATTCGGCGCGGCGGCGTTCGGAGATTTTTGCGCTACAAACTGGACAATGCCATGCGCTACCGCATGCAAATAGATCGGCAAAGTAGGCTTTACCATCGAGAGCGGCTTTTTTTACGAGAACATCGGTATAGGTATTTTTTCGCATACAATCACAAACCCGTTCATTTTTAAGTAATTCACGGGCGGCATTTTGGCGAATGTAGCGATTTAATTTATTTTCAATAAAAATAGATTTTTCTTCAGAAAGAACCGCAGTGAGTGCGGAATTTTGAGAGAAGTTATCATTATTTAAGTTTTCAGGTGTTAAAAAATGTAAGTCATTGATTTTATTGGTTGGCAGATTACTTAGTCGAGTACCAAGATTTTGCCCGTGGGATTCGATGCCATTGTCATTTTTTACGTTTTCACAGGCGCAAGTTGACCCATGCGAGCAATTCGCACTATTTTTTAGCTCTAAATGTAGGTGGGGTTTAAGCTGTGAAGTAAATGGTAATGCCATCAATAAGTTCTCAAATTTATCGATGACTATCGCTGTGAGTTTTAAAGTAGACGGTGAACTACAAAATGCCTTAGAATAAAAAAAGGTTAGTCACGACTAAAAATAGTTTGTGTCTAATAACAATGGTCTCCAAGAGACGTTGTTAGGCTTTTGTGGTAGCCGAGTAGTAAAAAATCACATTGATAGTCAGTAAATCCGAAGGTTTGTTTTGAGCCATCCCGCTAAGAAAAGATCAAAACTCACCAACCAGACAATCAATAAAGACCCGTTAATGACTTATCATTGCGGGTTTTTTATTGCGTTTTTTAAATCCATTTTTGTTGCTTTAAAAACTAAAAGTTAAATTTAGCATAAAGCCATGAATGCAGAATACAAGAATGTATGCTTTTATACAAGAGCATGCAGTTCTACTTTATTGTTCCGCGACAATTATACTAGATCGCGTTTTTTAGCTTTATCTTTAACAAATTCTGCGCCATTCACAACGTCCCAAAAATTGTGAAATTTTTTAACAATGTCTAAAACTACTGACTTTCTGGCTAATTTACCTTCTTCTTCGCAATAATCTTTAAATTGTATGCCCATAATTTTTTGAGAATTTCTGTATGTTCTATTGCTAAACATAAGTCTAACCGCTCTCCATCCCAAAGAACGACAAAGAAACAATATGCCAATGGCAGTACATAAATTACTTATTCCACCCGAATAGTTTTCTATGGCTTTATCAACTATTGCCACTAACTCAACCTCACTTAATCCAGTTGATTCGCGCAATTCAATAAGTTTTTTTGATTCGTCGGATTTTTCCATTTTAATCTCTTTGGATTTATAAGTGCCTGCCGCGTCGCTCGCACGCTCGCACTCGCTACTACGCTCCGCGTTGGCACTTATATTTTGATAATTTCTCGTCCAATTCTTTTTTTATTTGCTCTGTAACGTCGCTTAACGGTTTTGAACAAATAAATATGAAGTTTTAACCCTGCTGAATTTAACTGTTTTAGACTTCGTTGGCTATACTTGCTCAAGCTGCGACATAAAACTGATAAAACGAAGTAGTGAAAAAGGTGAATTTTGAGGCTGTAAAAATTATTCCAGATGCAAAACAAAATTAAATATCAGTAAAAAAAGCGAACAAAAAAACCGCAATCGAACAACGAAAATTTAACTTACCGTGCGAAATTCCCCACCCAGAGCTGATAGGCTTGGAATATCAAGCGTTTTGGATTACAAAAAGAATTTGAGGCGGCAGGTTCTGTCGTGACTGTAAAGCGTTCCCCATCTTCTAAACGGGTCAAAGCTCGTGGAGATGCGAAAGGAGCTGATATTCTCAGTTCGGGT
>CAIVBX010000073.1 GCA_903904275.1 uncultured Pseudomonadota bacterium | reverse complement strand
GGCGGACAAAATGCGTCGTGAAATGCGTCATCCTGGTCCTGATAGATTGTTATACGTTGCCGATGCGTTCCGTTTTGGCATGAATGCGGCAGAAGTTCACGAAATTTGCAAAATTGACCCATGGTTTTTGGCGCAAGTTGAAGATTTGGTTTTAACTGAAAAATCACTTTCAACCAAAACGCTTTCGACCTTAAAAGAAGGTGAATTGTTCCGTTTGAAACGCAAAGGTTTTTCCGATGCACGATTAGCGAAATTGCTCGATGCATCTGAAACCGAAGTGCGTAACATTCGCCACAAACAAAACATTCGTCCCGTTTATAAACGCATTGATTCTTGCGCGGCAGAATTTGCCTCGGATACCGCTTATTTGTATTCGACTTACGAGGAAGAATGCGAAGCGCGAGTTTCTGACAAAGAAAAAATCATCATTTTAGGCGGTGGTCCAAATCGTATTGGGCAAGGGATTGAATTCGATTATTGCTGTGTTCATGCGGCATTAGCATTGCGCGAAGACGGTTACGAAACGATTATGGTGAACTGTAATCCTGAAACCGTTTCGACGGATTTTGATACTTCTGACCGATTGTATTTTGAATCATTGACGCTTGAAGATGTGTTGGAAATCGTCCATATCGAAAAACCAAAAGGCGTAATTGTGCAATACGGCGGTCAAACACCGTTGAAACTAGCCCGCGCGTTAGAAGCGGCAGGTGTTCCGATTATTGGCACGTCGCCTGATTCAATCGATTTGGCTGAAGATCGCGAACGTTTCCAAAAATTGTTGGAGCGTTTAGGTTTGAAACAGCCACCGAATGCAACGGCACGTTCAACGGAACAAGCCATTAACGCGGCAAAAGAATTAGGTTATCCGCTGGTTGTGCGTCCATCTTACGTTTTAGGTGGTCGAGCAATGGAAATTGTCTTTAACGAAGAAGGCTTGCAACGCTACATGAAAGAAGCGGTGAGCGTTTCAAATGATTCGCCTGTTTTATTAGACCGTTTCTTGGATGACGCAGTCGAAATGGACGTTGATGCGATTTATGACGGAGAGCGCGTTTTAATTGGCGGTTTGATGGAACACATTGAACAAGCGGGTGTACATTCAGGCGATTCAGCATGTTCGTTGCCGCCGTATGATTTAGCTCCTGCGTTGCAAGATAAATTGCGTGAACAAGTCGCCAAAATGGCAGAAGCCTTAGGCGTACGTGGTTTGATGAATACGCAATTTGCGATTCAAGGTGAAGACATTTACGTTTTAGAAGTGAATCCGAGAGCATCACGCACTGCACCATTTGTATCTAAAGCAACAGGTTATCCGTTAGCAAAAATTGCCGCTCGCGTGATGGTCGGTCAAACGCTTGAACAACAAGGCGTGACCGTTGAGCGTATTCCTGATTATTTCTCGGTGAAAGAAGCCGTTTTCCCATTCGTAAAATTCCCTGGTGTTGACCCATTGTTAGGACCTGAAATGAAATCGACAGGCGAAGTCATGGGCGTAGGTAAAACGTTTGGCGAAGCCTTTGCAAAATCACAACGCGCCGCAGGCGTTGATTTAAGCCACACGGGCAAAGTGTTAATCAGTATTCGTGACAAAGACAAAGCAAAATTGCCTGAAATTGCCCGAATGCTGATTGCTAAAAATTATGAACTTGTTGCAACAGGTGGCACGGCGCGTTTCTTAAAAGAAAACGGTTTTCCTTGCGAAGTCGTTTGCAAAGTAAATGAAGGTCGTCCGAATACAGTGGATATGATTAAAAATGACCAGATTCAGTTAATCATCAATACGACCGAAGGCAAAAAAGCGATTTCCGATTCGTTCACGATGCGTCGCGAGGCTTTGCAACATCGCGTGACGTATTACACCACGATGGCAGGCGCGAGAGCCGCATGTTTTGCGCTCGGTGAACTCGATGCAGGTGACGTGAATTGCTTGCAAGATTT
>CAIVBX010000072.1 GCA_903904275.1 uncultured Pseudomonadota bacterium | reverse complement strand
TGAAAAGTTAGCTGTCCTTCTAATCCAAGCTCCTCTAAAGCCTTTGCTAATAATTTTCCAACCCCTTTTTCGTCCTTGGTTGCCACGGCAGATATTTTTTCAATCCAATCAGATGTAACGTCTTTGACCGCATCGTCTAATAATTTTTTTTCCACTAAGGCGAGAGCTAAATCTAAACCTTTTTTCAATTGCAACGGATGAAAACCCGCTGCCACACTTTTTAAACTTTCTTGCGCTAATTTTTGCGCTAAAACGATGGCAGTTGTTGTGCCGTCACCGACTTGTCGTGAAACCGCGCCCGCCACATCGCGCAACATTCGGCCACCTAAATCGGCAATGCGGTCTTCAAAATTGATTGACCGAGCCACAGTTACGCCGTCGCGAGTAAAAATCGGAAAAATACCATCAGTGCGATGTTGAATCATCACCGCAGGTCCTGCGCTTCCCATCGTGACAACTGCGGCGCGAGCCACGCTGTCAATGCCGTGCATCAATTTAAGCCGTGCTTCTGGATTGTAAATAACGTGTTTTGTCATGTGTCTATTTTGTCGTGATTGATTAAAACCGCTTTTTTCATAATCGTATGTCCCACTTCCAAACGTGTTTGTCGAACTCGTTTAATTCGCGCCCAAATTTGAATCAAAATTTTGTCCCAATAATCGAGCGTCATTTTAAAAAAATGTTCTTCCTCGTCGGATAATTCATGATTCCAAAATTCCTTGAGTTCTTGAACTCGCTGAAGCCCAATTTTTTCAGACAGCTTTTTTTCTTCGGCATCTAATTCTCTAATCGTTCCGTTCAAATGTCGTGCCATATCATCAAGAAATTCTTTATCGTCGGGTTTCATGAGCCGATAACTCCAAATTTATGAACCGCTAGGCAAGAATTTTTCTAAATAAATGTGTTCTTTTGAAATGCCGACTTCTTCACAAACGGCAAACGTCGCATCCACCATTCCAGGAGGTCCACACAAATACAAATCAGGTTTCGCACCTGTTTCAGTTAAATCGCGGCGTAAAATATCCACCACACTACCTTTTTCGCCTTGCCACGATTCGCCGTATTTCCAAACGCAAATTCGCAATTCCAACGTTGGCATTTTTGCCGCTAAATCTTCCAATTCGTTCAAAAAGAACACTTCTTCTTCGGTATTTACGCCGAAATAAATCACACATTTTTGTGGTTCTGACCATTCGTGCATGTGTTGAACCATTGATAAAACAGGAGCTAAACCTGTACCGCCAGCCACAAAATAACGTGGAGTGAAACCATTTTCTTTCAAACTAAAAATACCTGACGCACTTTTCACTTGAATTTTTTGCCCAATTTGCGCGTCTTTTTTAACAAATGTTGAAAATTTTCCACCGTCAACAATCCGAATTAAAAATTCTAATTCGCCTTTTTTGTTTGAAATGTTGGCAGGGGAATAGGAACGGGTTGTCGTTGTACCAGGAATTTCTAAATCAAAAAATTGTCCCGATTCAAATTTAACGTTTTTATCGTCGCCTGTTCGCGTTAATAAAAAGCGCATCACGTTGCTAGAAATTTGTGAAATTTCGGTGACTTCGGCTTCAAAAAATAAGCCTTCGGGTGAAAATGAAATACGGTCATAAGTGTAAGGCACTTCAACTTCTATATCCGTCGAGGGATAACAAGTACATAACAACACTTCGCCTGCTTCTTCTTCGGCATACGGCAAGGCTTGTGAACTGAATTTCCCTAAAATGTAATCGCCTTCTGAACACAGTCCCTTGCAGGTCGCGCAACCGCCTTCGCGGCATGAAGCCATTAAATAAATATCTTGACGTAACGCCGCTGAAATAACGTCTTCGTCTGAACGGCATTCAAAAACAACGGATTCGTTGTCTTGGGTAATAATTGTTACTTGATGTGTCGCTGCCATTCTAAAAAACTCCTGTTCTGCTTTTTTATTTTTATTTAGTTTGTATTGGATTGAGATTTACAACATTTTGCCTTGCATATTAAAAAATGCCATGACGTGTTTTACTGCGTGTCGTGATGAATCTAACGATAATGAACAACCTTCTTGAATCAATTTATTGTCTTGGTAAATTGTCCAACGCCACATGAATTCCAAATCTTCGGTGTACGCGGTAAAAGGTTGCGTGTCATAAAGTTTGGTTAATTCTGAATTTGGATTATTCATTGTCGGTGGAGATGCCGATGCACTTAATGTTTCTAACATAATGATTTTTTATTTAGGTTTCAAAGAAAGTGCCTGTTAAGCAGATAACGCTCAACAGGCACTCCAACAGTCAGCGATTAGGCTTATTGCAACGTGATAACGTTCACGCCACGCACTTTACGCAACTCTTCTAACGGCAAGGCGTAATAATCCGTATTACGCAATTCCATTAACTTCGTACCTAATTGACGATCCGTGTCTAAAAAGACATTGACTGGCATAACGGGTGGTTTGCACGCTAATCTAAAATCAATATGAATACGTTCCGCTTTGTACATATCGGTACAAGCCGTTATTTCAGCAATTGCTTTATCAGCAACTTCTTGTGCATTCGCGCCACAAGTACAGTTGTTCATGAATTTGTCATCATTGAATTCAGCACGTTTCAACAACGCCACTTTTTCTTCAATTTTGCATTCAATCCACTGACCATCAAGTTCTAAAGACCAATCGGTTTTAAAAACATTCAAATGTTTGGTACGAAACTCTTTTAATAAAGCGTGACCCGCTGACAAGGTTGTTAAGCCAGCGATTTTTTTAACCCATGCCGTACGATTTGGGTTATCGTGAATTTTAGCCATTGTTATCTCCTAATGCTCAATGGATGTCTTGTAATTTAACATCAAGACCCATCAATTCTGATGTGATAGTGAAAGTTTCATCGAGTGTATAAGCACGACCGATGGTAGAAGAAACATCCACCAATAAATCATAAACACTGTAACTTTTTCCTAATAATTCAGAGACTTCACGGCAATCAATCTCAATTTTGCCGTTGGCTTTCAGCCACCAAAAACCAGCACGATCTTCTACAACTAACGTGCGGTTTTGATCTTTATGAGAACCCAACAGAATTTCTTCAACAACGGTGTTGAGTTCATCTGATTTTTTTAACACTAAAACCACGGTGTCACTTTCATGAACGACTTGGTTTTTTTCCGCAAAATATTCATCAGCAAAGTCTTTACCCGTCTTTGCCATAATTCCTGCGTTGTACGAATTTGCACTTGTAGACATAAGAATTCCTTATTTAAGACCAGATAACACGGTTTTGATTAAAGCCGCTGTGTCAACTTTGTAGCCGATTGGATCCGCGTAATCACGTTTCCAATCTTCAAAGACACGACCTAACGCAGCTTCGATAGCAGCCTTATCTGTGACACCAGCAATGCTTGGAATTTTCGCAAAAATGCCCATGAAATCTTTTAATGCGTTGACAGTTCTTGGCAACCATTTGTCGCTCCACATATTCATCAAACTAACGTTGTAATCGCCAAAGTTTTCATCCACAGCTAAACAAGTGTGGAACATATCTTTAGTGATACCTTTCGTTTGTGAATGGTATAACTGCATTTGATTGATAAAGAACGGTGTTAAGTTGTCGCCGTAATATGCTGACAATCTCAAGAAGAATTCACGACGTACAAATTGACCGAATAATGGGTCGTAAATCATGTGACCTGAGAACAAAATTTCGTTCCAGTCATAAGTGCCTTGCCAAATTTCTTCAACCGTTTCACGCGCACCTTTGTAGATTGAACCTTGTGTCCATTCTTTTTTAGGTGCTGCGGTCGATTCGTCAAAACCTGGAACTAATTTCGCTAAGAAAGTTCTTTCCATTTGAATCATTTGCGCGTTATCGACTTTATCTAAGCCAATCATCGCAATGCTCATCCGTAACGTGTCGCCTAAGCAATCACGAGTTGCCGATGAATGTGAATTGAATAATCCATATTCACTGAATCCAAATGCACCCAAATAATCGCCTAACACTTCATCGCGCCAAACAGGATCGATTGAACGAACGTGACCATCAGCCGAATAGGCTTTCAAGAAACGGTCGGTATAACGCCATTCTTCGGCTTTGTCTTTCACATAAAGCGCGTGCCAGCGGAATGCTGGATCACGATGTCTGTGCCAGTCGGTGCTGTGCATTTCGGTTGATTCATTACTCCAAGATGGACGACCACCGTGAAATTTTTGTGTCCAATCACCCCAATCCAAACCACCAGGAATCCAATCAGGCGTTGGTTGTGTGTAACAGCACAATGTTTCATATTCGTTCACACGCTTGCCGCGCGGAGTCACGAAATAGTTCATTTTGCGTTGTGTTTCTAAAGGCTGATCAGGAATTGCCGCTAAAATAACCGCTGCAATTTTTGGGTCAGTCAAACCGCGTCTACCGCCACTTACTACAATTGACATATTAAAATCCTTTACAAAGGTTGCGTGATTAGAGAGATTTCAAAGGATCAGCGAAAACACAGCCGATTTTTTTGATGTCATCTAACGTCCAAAGTCTGCCGTCTTTACTCGTGTGTGGTTGAGCAATTAACGTGAAACCATCACTACGCACGCCATGACCTTCTGCAATCACTTCCGACAATTCACGACCTTCGTATTGTTCAAAGATGTTTTGGCATTCATAACGTTCAGGTTCTGATAACCACATACGTTCGCCCCATTGGTCACTGAACGAATGTTTTTTGCCGTTTAATTCAAGAACGCGCAATGTGCTTGCACCTTTTGAATAGCTGGGGCAGAAAGGCACTTGTGAAACGCGGTCAATGTAGATTGGGTGGTTGTTTTCGATAAACCATTGCAACGGCAAGAAACCACTATTTGGATCTTCACAGCCACGCGCCCGCCATTCTTCATACACTTTGCCGTACATATCGTACCAACCAGGATAATTCGCTTCGTACCATTCTGCTTCTTCAGCAGTTGGTAAAGTTAAGCGGAAGAAACCTGTTGGCCACAAGGCGTAAGCAATCATGAATAAATCGTGATGCGCCCAATAAGCGTCTTTTTTCGCGTCACGCAAACTAGCGGGTGATTCCACGCCGTATTTGCCTAAACGACCAATCCAAATACCACCCCAATCTTCGTACACCCAACGATTCCAAGTTTTTACCCAAGGTTCAACTTTGAAATGTGAGCCGTACTCAAACATCATGCCTAAAACGGGCGTGAAGTATTTTTGTTGTGTCCAGAAAGCGTTGTTTAAATCGGTGTTCAAGTATTTTGAAGCCGCTTCGTCATTCGCAATTGAAACGACTGTTTGATAACCGTTCGCCATGTGGCGTAATTCATCAGTTTCAATCGACAAGAAAACGGTTGGAGTCATTTCATCGCCGTTGGCAGAAGCCCATTCAGTCACTGCAACGATTAACGGATTGGTAAAACACGCTTCGCCAACTAACTGTAAATTGATTGAACATTCAACCGCGTCACCTGAAATGAAACCGTCAGAGAAAACACGTTTCATGCCTTTCCAAAGAGGTCCAATGGCGCGAGTACGACGCGCATCGTTATGACCCGCTGCGTCTTGACCTTGTTTAGCGAAGTAGTAATTGATGTAACCACATTGATTGGTGTGACGAATTTCGTCTAACACCTGACCTAAATAACCATTTTTTTGTTCAGGAGCAGTCGCCGAATCCCACAACATACCTGTCGCTGCAATCGCATTGTATTCGCCAACTTCTAAGAAGTTAGAAATCACTTTCATCGATTCATTCCATTTTGGATGAACACGATTTGCTGCATCAACGCGCGTTAAAACGTCTTGCAAACTACCAAATTGACGTTCGTCTTTGACCGATTCCATGCGAGCATATTCTTTAGCAATGAGCTTGAATTGTTCTTTGGTATCGTTTGCCATGTGATATTTGGTTGAATACTTGGTGCGATTTTTATCAAAATCCCAAGTAAAACTTTGCAACCATTTATGAACTTCTTGTGCGCCTACGCTAACAGGGGCGCGATTGACTTCCAATGCGTCGGTTGCTGCTTTTGTTGCTGAACTTATAGCCATTTTTGACTACTCCTCATTGTTTTTAATTATTGTGAAGTTATGAACCTGCCGTTGTGATGCAATTTGCTTTTTGTCTGTCGTGACACGTCTTTACTTACTACAAAGCAGGTTCACATGGAGTATTGCAATGGCTGTGCCAGTTTATTTATGCAATTAAAAACAAACAGTTATATTTATTTTATTTTTCTATTTTCTAAAAATAAAAGTAATTAGACGTTCATTTATTTAACAGTGTTTAATTTTTAGATACATTTTTTTCATAAAAATTTATTCTTGAGCTAGCTTAATCGCCTACAATCTAAAACCTAATATCACCATCATTGAGTAACAAATGTCGCAATCTTTAGTCACGCCACCAAATCTTTTTAATTATCGTAAATACTGGGCGCATCGTTTTGGTATCGCGCCACAATTACCGATGAGTCGCGCTGAAATGGACGAATTAGGTTGGGATAGTTGCGATGTAATTATTGTTAGCGGCGATGCGTATGTTGATCATCCCAGTTTTGGCATGGCGTTAATCGGGCGAATGCTCGAAGCGCAAGGTTTTCGTGTTGGTATGATTGCTCAACCTGATTGGACGAGTGCGAAAAATTTTCAGCAACTCGGCAGACCGAATTTATTTTTTGGTGTGACGGGCGGCAACATGGATTCGATGGTGAATCGTTACACCTCGGATAAAAAAATTCGTTCAAACGATGCCTACACACCAAATGGTGAAGCGGGCAAACGTCCAGACCGTTGCGTGACGGTTTATGCTCAACGTTGCCGCGAAGCGTTCAAAGACGTTCCAGTTATTATCGGTGGTATTGAAGCGAGTTTGCGCCGTATCGCGCATTACGATTATTGGTCAGACATGGTAAAAAAATCTGTGTTACTCGATTCAAAAGCCGATTTGCTTTTATTCGGCAATGCAGAACGCGCCATTGTTGACGTGGCGCACCGCTTGGCGAAAGGCGAAAAAGTTCAAGACATTAAATTCATGCGTGGTACTGCACATTTTGTAAAAACAATTCCTGCGGATTTCTCAGTGAAAGATTCAACCGATTTCGACAAAATAGGAGCGATTGCGCCGCCTGTGAATCCGTATCAAGAAGAACCACCGTGCGATAAATCTGAATCTGAAAACGCCGACGAAATCACAATCACACCGTTAATTCAAAATATCAAAACTTTGCGTGAAAAAACCGCGATTCGTTTGCCGTCGTATGAAACCGTAAAAAATGACCCGATTTTTTATGCTCATGCGTCGCGTGTCATGCACGGCGAAACCAATCCGTACAACGCGCGTCCGTTAATTCAAAAACATGGCGACCGAGAAGTGTGGATAAATCCACCACCGATTCCACTGACGATGCAAGAAATGGACGGCGTGTTTGACCTGCCATATTCTCGTTTGCCTCATAAAAATTATAGCAACGCTAATATTCCTGCGTTTGAAATGATTCAACATTCTGTCAATATCATGCGCGGCTGTTTTGGTGGCTGTAGTTTTTGTTCCATTACCGAACATGAAGGACGCATTATTCAAAGCCGCTCCGAAGATTCGATTATCAAAGAAATTGAAACCATCCGTGATACGTCACCTGCTTTCACGGGACATATTTCCGACCTCGGAGGTCCAACGGCAAATATGTATCGCCTTGCGTGCAAAGATAAAAGTATTGAAAGTGCGTGTCGTAAATTATCCTGTGTTTATCCAGGAATTTGCCCAAATTTGAATACTGACCATTCGTCGCTGATAAAACTTTATCGTCGCGCTCGCGGTTTGAAAGGCATTAAAAAAATCTTTATCGCGTCAGGTTTGCGTTATGACTTAGCCGTTGAATCGCCCGAATATGTAAAAGAATTGGTCACGCATCACGTTGGTGGTTATTTAAAAATTGCGCCTGAACATACCGAAAAGAATGTGCTTTCGCGCATGATGAAACCAGGCATGGGAACGTATGACCGATTTAAAGAAATGTTTGACCGTTTTTCAAAAGAAGCGGGCAAAGAACAGTATTTGATTCCGTATTTTATCGCCGCGCATCCTGGAACAACTGACGAAGATATGTTACAGCTTGCGTTGTGGTTGAAACGCAATGGTTTCCGCGCTGACCAAGTTCAAGCATTTTTACCTTCACCGATGTCGATTGCAACCGCAATGTATCATTCTGGCAAAGACAGTTTGAAAAAAGTAACCCGTGACGCGCCAAACATTTCAATTCCGAAAAGTGTTAAACAACGCCGTTTGCACAAAGCGTTTTTGCGTTATCACGACCCGAAAAATTGGGATTTATTACGTCAAGCTCTAAAGGAAATGGGGCGTGCAGATTTAATTGGCAACGGAAAACATCATTTAATTCCTACCTTTCAGCCAAAAGATTTTGAAAAAACTGAAAATACACAACCTTTTAAAACGAAATATACGAATTTCGCTAAAATAAAACCTAAAACTCATTCCGTTAAAAATCGTCATTCTCGCTAATAAAATGTTAAGCCTTTGTTTTAGATTAAAAACCAGTGCGTTCTTTCTTGCCGCATTATTGTTTTCCTATGCTATTGAAGCTAATGAAACGGTAAATTTGCAATTACGTTGGCATCATCAATTTCAATTTGCAGGTTATTACGCCGCACTTGAAAAAGGCTATTATGCTAAAGCGGGTTTAAATGTCATTATTCACGAAGGTTCTGTCAAAAAAACACCTATTTCTGAAGTGTTAAATGGTCACGCTCAATATGGCGCTGCAAATAGTGAAGTGCTTTATGAGCGTTTGCATGGTTCACCATTAGTCGCTTTAGCAGCTATTTTTCAACATTCACCTTCTGTAC
>CAIVBX010000071.1 GCA_903904275.1 uncultured Pseudomonadota bacterium | reverse complement strand
TTTGGTTATTCAACACGGGCGTAGTCAAGGTGAGCGTCACGGTTTTTGCGGCGGCATTGACCACCACATTCGTCACCGCATTTGCGACCCCATCAACAGTCATCGCAAAATCAGTCGTTGCCGCCATATGAATTGCATCCAACGGATTTGCGTCGGTATAGGTCAACACCACCGTGCTGTCATTTACCGTCGCCGTCGCTAATACGGGGGCAATGCTGTCCAACACAGTTTCGATTTTGAATGTTGTCATCTGTCCAATAAACGCATTACCAACGTTGTCTGCAATTACACCATTAGCAAACTGGATTGTGTAATTACTATTAGCAATTAAATTATCTTTGAGGTGAATTGATATGATGTTTTTTTGAATTGTTATTTGTGAACTGTCAGTAATGGAAATAATACGAGTATCACTTCCGTTGCTAATCACAACATCGCCATTGATGACTTTTATCGAAGTATTAAAAATTAGTTCTAAATGCGTTATCGACGATGTAATGCTCGATAATTTTGGAGCTTGTGTGTCTATCAGCGAGGAATAAGCATTTTCAAACGTAAAACCTATACCTTTTCCATTGGTGATAAAGTTATTGCCGACCACATCTTTAACAGTATTTGCTTCTAATTGCACATTGTAATCCGTACCTGTTTCTAACGAGATGCTTGGATTGATAATGATTTTATTGCCATCAATACTCACTTGCGAATCAGTAATTACTAATTTACGAATATCCACACCATTACTGAAAAGAATGTTTCCATTTCCAACTTGAACAGTTTTATCGAAAATTAACATAATCGAATCGTTATTCTGATTGATTACATTTACCAATTTCGGTGAGATTAAATCTTGTGTCGTAAATGAAACTGCATTTCCGATATTGATTCCAGTGAATGCGTTCCCTTCTTTGTCGGCAATTACGCCAGCTGGAATGGTGAACGTATAATCACTGTTAGCTATTAAATTGTCTTTAGGTTTTACCGTCATGACATTATTACTAAGGGTAATTTGAGTGCTGTCGGCAATCGAAATGGTACGAATATCACCGTTACCATTCGTCATAAAAATATCACCGTTAATCGCTCGAATTGGTGTATCGAAAATGAGTGTTGAAAAAGAATTGAGTAGCACACCAGACACATTACTGGAATATGTCACGCTTGTGAGCTGGGGTGCGAGAGTATTGTTACTTAATGCGGTTGAAATAATTGATTGACCTTCAGAATATGATGTTTTCATTGCAGGTTTCCATAAATGGATTTAATTTCTAATTTTTAAATTAGATGAGCTACTGTCTTATTGATTCTAGGCTCACTGAAATTAAATACCATCAAGTTGCACCGTTGATTGCCCCCATCCTACAGGTGAGCCATCAGTAATAATTAGGACAAAAAATAATTTTGTTTAAGTTTAATAAATCAACATGTTCGATGTTAAAAATTATCGGGAAATTGAATCGTATGCAAACGGGAATACACGCCATTTTTTGCTAACAATTCAGCATGTGAACCTTCTTCAACAATTTGTCCTGCGTCAATAACCAAAATTTTGTCAGCTTTTTCAATTGTGGATAAACGATGTGCGATAACAAGCGTGGTGCGATTTCCCATGACTTTTTGCAATGCCGCTTGAATATACCGTTCTGATTCGGTATCTAACGCTGATGTGGCTTCGTCTAAAATCAGTAATGGTGCATCTTTTAACAATGCGCGGGCTAACGCTAAACGTTGACGTTGACCGCCTGAAAGTTTTACGCCATTTTCACCAATTTCAGTGTCCAAACCTTTTTCAAATTTATTGATAAACTCAATTGCATAAGCGTCTTTTGCAGCTTGCGTAGTCGCTTCACGACTTGCGCCTGCCAATGCACCATACGCAATGTTATTTGCAATCGTGTCGTTAAAAAGCGTGACTTGTTGATT
Source organism: uncultured Pseudomonadota bacterium (assembly GCA_903904275.1). Taxonomy (GTDB): domain Bacteria; phylum Pseudomonadota; class Gammaproteobacteria; order Methylococcales; family Methylomonadaceae; genus UBA10906. Next base: position 15,448 of record CAIVBX010000071.1, on the reverse strand, counting down.
AACTAGTGCAATTTGTGAGCGCAAATTTGCCAATTGGTAATCATTGATATTGATGCCATCAAGCAAAATTTCACCCTTTTCGTAACGATAAAAACGTGACACCAAATTCACTAATGTACTTTTTCCACCACCTGACGCACCAACTAATGCAATGGTTTCACCAGCTTTCGCAGTAAAACTGATGTCGGTTAATGCAGGTTCTTCCGTGCCTTCATAACGAAACGTAACGTGTTTAAATTCCAAATCACCGTGACAACGCGCCACGTTATAATCACCGTCGTCGATTTCAGTCGCTTCATCCAACACATTAAACAATGATTCGGCCGCAACAATCCCACGTTGAATATCACTGTTTGCATCGCTGAGTTGACGAATCGGACGCGGTAATAAAAACGCAGCTGTTAAATACGCGACAAATGAACCCACGCTCGCCTGTTCCATAAAAAATAACGCGGCATACATCAAAATTGCCAATGCAATCGCAATAACCAGCTGCATGACTTGGCTATTAATTGATTCTGTACTATTGAGTTTCATCGATTGCTTACGATTATGTTCGCTACTTTCAACAAAGCGTTTACATTCATAATTTTCACCGCCATAACTACGCACCACACGATGTCCATTCACAAATTCCGACGTGATATGTGTCATGTCGCCAATGGAAGATTGAATTTTTTTACTCAGCATACGAAGGCGTTTGCTGACGTAGCGCACTAACCAAGCAATAACGGGCATAATCGCTAAAAAAATCAGTGACAATCGCCAATCCATATAAAACAAATAACCTAACAAACCAACAGCTGTTAAACCTTCTTGCACGACTTTTCGCACTGCATCGGTGGTGGCATTTGCGACTTGATTCACGTTGTGTGTGATACGCGAAATCATGTAACCGCTGTTATTAGAATCAAAATGCGCGGTGGGAAGTTGAGTGTATTTTTCAAAAATTTCACAACGCAAAGTGTGAATCACATTCGACGATACTCGTGCTAAAAAGTAGTTTCCGATATATGAACCAATGCCCCGCACAATAATCAATCCACTAAATAACAATGGCAAGTAATACAGTTTTTCATGCGATTTTGCTTGCAGCGTGTCGATAATCTCTTGAATCATTTGTGCAAACAACGGTTGCGTCACAGAATAAATCAAAAAACCAAGAATACTGATAAAAAAGAATTTTTGGTGTGGTTTGACGTAAATCAAAAGGCGTTTGTAAATTTCTAAATTTGTTTTTTGCATGAGTTAAATTTGTGAGGCGTAATTAAATTATGATTTAAGTCGAACAATTGGAATAAAACAACTCATCATTTCCTTACAATGAATCTGATAAAATTCAAATGAAATAACAAATTCAAATTATTCTAGCGCGATAAGTATTGAACAAAACATTTTTGTTCTTAATTTTAACCCGATAAAACTTACATGACTGATAACTTTTACTTATGACAGAACCGATAACGCCACACGAATATGTCAGTATTATCCGCGACAATGTTTTATTTTTCGGAATTGACATAAATGTTTTACCTGTCATTGCGTCAAAATTGCAAAAATTAGCTGTAAAAAAAGACGCATTTATTTTTAAGCAAAACGATGACGTAAAAGGACTTTATTTAATTCAATCAGGCAAAGTTCAAATAGCGACTTGTCACAATAATAAAATTTATGTGTTATCACATGCACTGAGCAATCATGTTTTTGGTGAATTTTTATTGCTCGGTGATGGCATTCGCACAACCAGTGCGATTGCGCTTGAAGAATCTGAATTACTTTATTTGTCCATTCATGATTTTCATGAATTAGTTGCTATTTTTTCAACACAATTTCCCCAACAATTTGAAGCGATTGCCAATCGAATTACCCAACGTTTGTGCTGGAATCAAATTTCAATTGCCTTACGTTTAAGCCCTTTGTTTTTGGAATTAAGTGAAGAAATTGTTCGGACGTTAATCAAAGAATTAAAAACCGATTCTGTCCGCGCGAATACATTACTTTACCAAAAAGGCGTTAATTCAACAGAACTCTGCATTGTGGTTGATGGGCGTTTTCAAATTAGTAAAGTCGTTGATAATGAAAAAATTATCTTAGACGTTGTCGGACGAGGTGAAACGATTGGTGAAATTGGCGTGTTATGTGACACTGTCCGAACTGCTGATATTACAGCGATTCGAGATTCTATCGTATCAAGATTAAGCCGTGAATCGTTTGAAAAAATACTACTTTTATTTCCGTTAGAAATTAACCGCGCTTTTTCCAAAAATATCGCACATCGATTGTCCCACAAGAAAAAACACAATCACGCGGTCGAAACATTTACGATTGCTTTAATCATTCTATCGCCATCCATTTCATCACGAAAAATTGCAAAATGTTTAACAGATGAATTAAAAAATTACGGTTCAACCTCCGTTGTTGACAGCGAAATGATTGACCGCACCTTTGGACGTAAAAACACCGCACAATCTGATTTTACTGATGTGGGAAATAATGCGTTATTGCATTGGCTCGCAGAATGGGAAATTGCACATAAAAATGTGATTTATGTCGTAGACCCTGAAGTGAATAACTGGACATTGCGTTGTTTGCGTGAATCTGATCATATCGTATTTGTCACCGATGCCAACGATTCAACGGTTCAAAAACCTTTTGAACAACAAATTTTAAGTGAACTTAAAGACAGCAGCAAAAAACAAACGCTGTTGATTATGCACAATGCCGAGAAACAAGTCCCCGATTCAACCACGAAATGGTTGATGTCGCGCAAAATAGAACTTCATCATCATGTTCGCTATGACAATCAACACGATTTTGGACGTGTAGCGCGGTTTCTAGTTGGTAAAGCAGTTGGTTTAGTTTTAGGTGGGGGGGGCGCGAGAGGATTTGCACACGTTGGTGTTATTCGCGCTTTTAATGATTTAAAAATTCCCATTGATTTAATTGGTGGAAATAGCATGGGCGCAATTATTGCCGCAGGAAGTGCTTTGCAATGGGAACATAAAGAGATGATTCAACGCACATTAAAACTTTGTTTAGGTGGGGATAATTTCACATTGCCTTTTGTGTCGTTGTTATCAGGTAAAAAAATGGCTGAAGGCTTGCGTAATATGTTTGGTGACGTAGAAATCGAAGACCTTTGGCATCATTTTTTTAGCATTTCGTGCAATATCAGTCGCGCAAAAGTGATGGTTCATCATGAAGGTTCGTTAACGCAAGCGGTTTTAAATAGCAATTCACCACCAGGTTTATTTCCTCCACAAGTGCAAAATGGTGATTTGTTAGTTGATGGCGCGTTATTAAATAATGTTCCTGTTGATGTGATGCGACGCTATAACGAAAGCGGTGTTGTTATTGGGATTGATGTGAACGCGCGAGAAGATTTGCTCAATAATACCAATATTAGTGGCGGAATTAGCGGCTGGGATATTTTATTCAACAAACTCAATCCTTTTTCATCAAGCATGACTATTCCAAACATCGCTGCGATATTAAGTCGTTCCAGCATGATTGGCGGGATTTCACAACGTAAAAAAATGATGGAAGGTTACGCAGATTTATATTTGCAGCTTTCGGTTAATCAGTTTTCGATGATGGATTATAAAAGTGCCGAAAAAATTGCTGAAATTGGTTATCAATATGCGTTGATTGAATTACAGAATTGGCTTGATACACAAAGAAATTAGATGGTTAGAGTGCTAAAATCACTTCATTTTTATTTTTAAGGTGATTTTTTATGACACAACTCATTCATCCAACTGCTTATGTTTCACCTGATGCAAAAATCGGTGAAAACGTCAAAATTGGCGCATTTGCAGTCATTGAAGGCAACGTTGAAATTGGCGAAAACTGCACAATTCAAGCTCATGCCGTAATTCAACCTTTTACAAAAATGGGCAACGGAAACGTTGTTCATCCAAATGTTGTTTTGGGTGATTTACCGCAAGATGTTGGTTTCAAACCTGAAACTGTAACGTGGTTAGAAATCGGTGATAACAACACGTTCCGTGAAGGTTTCACCGCACATCGCGCCACAAAAGAAAATTCTGCAACACGCATCGGTTCAAATTGTTATTTTATGAATAACAGCCATGTCGCGCATGATTGTTCAGTTGGAAATAAAACCATTTTTGCGAATAACGTCGCCATCGGCGGACACGTTGAAGTTGGCAATAATGTGTTTATGGGCGGCGGTGTGGTTGCACATCAATTTTGCCGTATCGGTTCATTTGCGATTGTGCAAGGCACGACAGGTTTAAATATGGATGTCATTCCGTTCACGTTAATTGGTGGACGACCTGCAAAACATTACCGATTAAACAGCGTTGGCTTGCGTCGCAACGGTATCACAGGTGAACGTTACGATGTTTTATCAAAAGCCTTTCGATTATTACGCAACAAAAAATCACTCGATGATTTACCCGAAACCGAAGAATTAAAATTTTTAAAAGAATGGCTGGCTATCAAATCAAAACGCGGCTTGCATGGTTTTATTGAACTCGCTTAAAGTTAATCATTTTTCACGATAAACAAAGGAATTTTCTTGAATACGCCAGATTTAGCCGAATTATTACGCGGCACACATGAAGTTTTACTCGAAACAGAATTAGTTAAAAAACTTGCTGAAAATCGTCCGTTACGCATCAAAGCAGGTTTTGACCCCACTGCGCCCGATTTGCATTTAGGTCATACGGTTTTAATTAACAAACTCAAACAATTTCAAGATGCGGGACATGAAATTTTATTCTTGATTGGTGATTTCACAGGCATGATTGGCGACCCAACAGGCAAAAATGTCACCCGTAAACCACTTTCGCGTGAAGATGTTGAAAACAACGCGAAAACGTATCAAGACCAAATTTTTAAAATTCTCGACCCAGCAAAAACGACGGTGATGTTTAATTCAACGTGGATGAATGCAATGTCATCGGCGGAGTTGATTCAACTTGCGGCAAAAAATACCGTGGCGCGAATGCTCGAACGTGATGATTTTCACAAACGCTTTACGAATAATCAGTCGATTGCGATTCATGAATTTTTGTACCCGTTGATTCAAGGCTACGATTCCGTTGCGATGAAAGCGGACGTGGAATTAGGCGGCACAGACCAAAAATTCAATTTATTGATGGGACGACAATTACAAGAAGCGTTCGGGCAAAAATCGCAAGTTGTGATGACCATGCCAATTTTGGAAGGTTTGGACGGTGTTCAAAAAATGTCGAAATCACTCAATAATTACATTGGCATTGCTGACGCGCCAGACGAAATGTTTGGCAAAATTATGTCAATCAGTGACGAATTGATGTGGCGTTATTTTGAATTGCTCAGTTTTCGCCCGATGTCTGAAATTGCAAAATTCAATGAAGAATGCCAAAACGGTGCAAATCCACGCGATTATAAATTTAAATTAGCGCAAGAAATTATTGCTCGTTTTCACGACGAAACGGCGGCAGTTAAAGCCTTAGAAAATTTTGAAGCCCGTTTTCAACGTGGCGCGATTCCTGATGAAATGCCAGAAATTGAATTAAAAATTGATGGTGAAAGTTTAGGCATTGCAAACCTTTTGAAAGAAGCGAATTTAACGGCAAGTACATCCGAAGCCATTCGCATGATTAACGCAGGTGCTGTCAAAATTGACGGCGAAAAAGTAGAAAATCCCAAATTGGAAATTTCTGCCGATTCGCAACACGTTTATCAAGTTGGAAAACGTAAATTTGCTCGCGTAAAAATTACACATTCTTAAAACAAAAAAGCCCCGCGAAATACTTCACGGGGCTTTCGTCGCATAAAACTCAATTCAAATTCTGTACTAAATTATCAAACGATTCATGGTTCATTGAAAATACCATTTTCATTTCAGCGGCGTGTTGTTCAATTTGTAAATCAACATGCGACACAATAAAACGCTTTTCAGCGTCTACGGAATTAAGAAATTCCTCTTTTGATTCAATATGATAAATTGGCAAAGTGCTTTCTAACGGTGTATGCAAAAAATCGGCAATTTCTGATAAATAACGAATCATCACCACATTGCCCAATTCACACATTGCGTCACTTTCACATTCTTGAATCATGTCTGCATCCGCTTCTGCACCCAGCATTTTTTGTAAAATTTGAAAAACGCTATCACTGTCAAACAATAACGAAATTTCTGCATTTACCAAACCGCTAGATTCAAGTTGCACGATACCAAATTTTTGCGCCAAAAATTGAGAAGCTGTTGGCGTTCCAATTTCAATGCCTTGCAAACTAAACGGCAATTCATCGCCAATTATTAAATCGCCTAAACTTTGAATTGCACCGTGTGTTGCTTGCATAATCGCATTTTTTAAGACTGACATTTTTAGCCTGCAAAATATGCAAGAGCTTGTGCAATAGATTCAGCATTGACGGGTTTGGAAATTAAAATTGTTCCCAACGCTTTGGCTTCGTCTTGATAACTTTCTTGTGTGTTTGCGGAGAAAATGACGAGGCGTAATTCAGGATGTTGTTCCAAAATAATTTTTGCCGCTTCCGTGCCTAACATGCCTGGCATATTGATGTCCATCGTGCAGTAATCAAAGGCTTCGGCGTTAATCGCATCAATGGCTTCTTGCCCTGTCGTGGCTTCGCTAAATGTCCAATCAGGATTTTGTGCGCTGATATGTTGGCGAATAAACATTCTTGAAATTTTGCTGTCATCGACAACTAAGACTTTTTTTGACATAAATTACTCTCTTAAATTTAAAATTTGAAAAGTGAAACATCGCTTGAATTATCACATAAGCGTTAAAAGTTGGTGATAAATTTTTCCATTTGTCACGAGGATTTGTTTCGGAAAGATGCCGTCATTTCCTTGAAAATCCGTAACCGTTGCGCCTGCTTCTTTGGCGATTAACGCGCCTGCGGCAACATCGTATAAATTCAATTCTTGTTCCCAAAACGCATCCAGTTGACCATCGGCAACTAAACAAATATCGACTGCCGCCGAACCTAAACGGCGTTGACTTGCGGTCGCTTGAGCAACACGACAAAAACGCGCCAAATTATTGTTTTCTAAATAAGCACGCAAACAGGCAAAGCCTGTTCCAATCATGGCATCGTTCAATTCATCAAGGTCAGAAACGCCAATTTTTACGCCATTTCGGAACGCGCCTTTTCCTTTTTCAGCACAATAAAAATCATTCAATGCTGGTGCGAAAACTGCCCCAAAAACCATTTCGCCGTCCATTTCTAACGCCACGCTAATCGACCAATAATACTGACCGCGTGAAAACGAATGCGTGCCGTCAATTGGGTCAACAATCCAACGATTGGTTTGATTTTCAGATTGCCCGCTTTCTTCGCCCCAAAAACCAAATTGCGGATAATTTTCGCGTAATTGGGTTTGTAAAAATTGTTCGACTTCGACATCCGCCGCCGTGACAAAATCACGCGGCTGTTTTTTTTCAACGTTCAAATGTTTTAAATCGTGAAAATGTTTTAATGCAATCTCGCCTGCATCACGAATAATTTTTTCTAAAAGTGGTTGTGAAATAGTCATTTATTTAATAATCCTTAAAAATTATTGACACATTGTCGAGTGCCAAATTTGAGAAACTTGCTCGCGCAAATCTGCAAAATTTTGTGCGGCAATAATCGCTTTGTCGCCTTGCAAAACCCGTTTATGTCCCGCGTCACGATAAGCACAATAGGCATTTTTTAAAATCGTTGCATCATGTTCAGAAATCACGTTTTGCATTTGCAAACTTTCTAATAAACGCACGTTATCTGTAAAAAGTGTCAAATTCGAAAACGTTGCGGCATTCGCCAAAATCCCAAATTGCACTATAAATTCAATATCAACAATGCCGCCTGCGCTTTGTTTTAAATCGAATTTTTCAGCCGATTTTGTCGCCAACGTTTCACGCATTTTTTCACGCATTTCACGGACTTCGATTTTCAATTTTTCAACATCACGCGCCGAACTTAAAACACGATGCCGTATTTTTGAAAATGCGTCGCCTAAATTTTTATCACCTGCAATAAAACGCGCTCGCACCAACGCTTGCAATTCCCACGTCCAAGCGTTCTGCTGATAATACGGCTCATAAGTGTTGATATGCGTGACTAAAACGCCCGAATCGCCATGCGGACGCAAACGCAAATCCACTTCATACAAATCGCCCGCCAGCAATTTCGTTTCAAAAATATGGCGAATTTTTTGCGCTAAACGTCCGTAAAATTGCGAACATGAAAGCGATTTTTCACCGTTTGTCATCGCATTGCCATCTTTGCAATCGTAGACAAAAACCATGTCTAAATCTGAACCATAACCCAGTTCTAAACCGCCCAATTTTCCAAAACCAATGACAGCGAAATTTGTTTTTTCATCGTTGCATTCGGGTGGATAACCGTGTTTTTCAACGAGCATTTTCCATTCATGAGCAACGACAAATTCAACAATGCTTTCGGCTAAATACGTCAAATAATCGCTTACGACCATTAACGGAATCACGCCCATAATGTCCGCCGCCGCAATTCGCAACACGTTCACTTGTTTAAATTGCCGCAACGCAATCATCAACGCTTCTAAATCGTTGTGGTCAATTCGCTTTTCAAGTTGTTGTAATTGCGCGGTTAAATCGGTTTTTTTAAGTGGTTCAAATAGCGAGCGCGTATCAAGCAATTCATCAAGCAACACAGGATAACGCGCCAAATACTCATCAATCCAAGGACTTGCTGACGAAAGTTTTAAAAGTTGTGAAAGTGCGTGCGGATTTTCAGCAAGTAACGCTAAATATACATTTCGACCTGCAACCGCTTTAAATAACGCGAGCAAACGTTTTAGCGTTTCATCAGGATTTGAAACCGTTTGCAAAGTCGAAATGACTTGCGGCATCAAACGATTGATAACGCCTAAACCTTTGTTGCTTAAACGGCGAATTTCAGGCTCATTTTTAAAATTACACAAATTCACCCAACTTTCAGCCGCATTTTTAAAACCGTATTCGCTTAAATTTTCAAGCAAAACGTTTTCATCGTCTGAACCGTTCCAAATTCCAGCAGCATTGTTCACAACATCTTGTTTTGAAACTGAAAACACTGCATCAAAAACCGCGTGAACTTTATCGCGTACCGAATTTAATTCTGTTAAAAAACGTTCCCAATTTGAAAAACCTAAAACGTAAGCCATCGCCGTTTTCGCATTTTCATTTGTCGGTAAATCGTGGGTTTGTTTGTCTTGATATTGTTGAATGCGATTTTCGACACGTCGCAAAAAATGATATGACTGCACGAGTTGCGTGGCATCGTCGGGATTTAATAATTCTAATTCAGACAATTTTTGCAAAATCTCCAAAATCGGACGAACTTGCAACGATTTTTCATTTCCGCCGCGAATGAGCTGAAACGCTTGTCCAATAAATTCAATTTCACGAATCCCACCACGTCCTAATTTCACATTATCAACGCGGTCTTTGCGGCGTAATTCTTGATTGATTTGGGCTTTCAAACTGCGTAACTCTTCAAATGCACCGTAATCCAAATAACGACGATAAACGAATTTATTGAGCATCGACATCAACTGTTTGCCCTGTTCAAAATCGCCAGCAACTTGCCGCGCTTTAATCATCGCGTAACGTTCCCATTCTCGCGCTTGGGTTTGGTAATAATTTTCCATGCCGTCAAACGTCATGATAATTGCGCCGCTGTCGCCAAAGGGACGCAAACGAATATCCGTGCGAAACACGAAACCATCAACCGTAATTTCGTCTAAAACTCGAACCAAACTTTGACAAAGTCGCGTAAAAAATTCGCTGTAAGTCGTTTCTTTTCGGTCGGGCAAAACGCCGTTTTCAGAATAGGCAAAAATCAAATCGATGTCAGACGAATAATTCAGCTCGAATGCGCCTAATTTTCCCATGCCCAAAACCACAATTTGTTGTGCTGTGCCGTCAGATAAAACAGGCGTGCCGCGTTTTTCACAGGCTTGTTTATAAAGAAAATTTAATGCAGTTTGAATGCACGCATCAGCCAGCCATGATAATTCGCGTAATGTTTGGGTCAATTCTTCCCAATCTGAAATATCGCGCCACGCAATTCGACACATTTCTCGGCGACGAAAATGCCGCAAAATCGTCATCAAATCCACTTCGGTTTCAATCGTTTTTTGTGCTAATTTTTCGCGGTAAGTATTTTCGCTGTAAGTTCGGAATAAATCCGTCGATGCAATCAAATCAATAAGAATTTCAGGTGAACGGTTGCAATTTTGGGCGACAAATTCGCTCATTGCCCAGACTTTCACCATCGCTGCGGCAAAATTTTCAGGTAATTCAAACACCGCTAATTTTTCAAGCCAATGTGTTAAATCAATCGTGTTCTTTAAGGATTCGGGGAGTTTTTGGATTTCAATGTTAAACATAAAATCTCGTGTTAATTGCATTTTCGCAAATTATCTAACGAACAACGCGCCACTAAATCTGCCAATTTTCCGTATTTTGGAATTATTAAATCGGGAGAAATTTCAAACAAAGGACACAACACAAAAGCGCGTTCACTTATTCCGTAATGTGGAATAACTAAATCGGGAAAATTCAGAATTTCATTACCAAATAATAAAATATCAATATCTAACGTTCGTGCGCCCCAACGTTCAGTACGAATTCGACCTTGTTCATTTTCAATCGCTTGGGTTGTCGCTAATAATTCAAACGGTGATAAATTGGTTTCAATTGCCATCACGGCATTTATGTAATCAGGCTGATTTTTCGCATCCATTGGTGGGCTTTGATAAAAACTTGAAAATGCAATTTCTGAAATTCCATCTACGTTTGAAATTGCCAATCGAGCCGCGCGTAATTGCTCAATCGGTGCGTCTAAATTACTGCCTAATCCTAAATAAACTCGCATATTTTTTACTCCTAAATTTAACGCAAACGCCGCTCAACATTCACAATCGCGGGAAGTTGTTTGATTTTTTTCAAAATGTCATTAAGTTGCAGCGTATTTTCAATTTGTAACGTCAAATTTAACACCGCTGAAAAATCGGGTTGTGATTCCAAACTAGCTGAAAAAATGTGAATTTTTGCTTGCGCTAGTAACTGCGAAACGTCATTCAATAAATTTTTAGCATTGAACGCATAAACAACTATCGGTACAGAATGGCTTGCTTTGCTATTTCCCCAAGCAACCGAAACTAATTGCGGTTGTTTATCTTCGCCAAGTTGCACGATATTTTTGCAATCTTGACGATGAACAATAATGCCTTTGTGATGTGAAATATAGCCAATGACTTCATCGCCTGAAACGGGGTTACAACAATTTGCAAATGTTGTTTGTACATTATCTAAACCTTCGACCGTCACTTCTGAATGATTTAATTTTTTGTTCAGTCTGACATTAAGGCGCGTATCTTCTTTGGATTCGAGCAATTCTGCTTTAATAAATGGTGAAATTTCTGGCACGAATTCTTGTAATCGAAACCAATTTTTTACTTTTTGAATCGAACGCGGGGATTTTAAATAATTTAAATTCGGGTCAATCCAATTTCGATTTGGAACGACTTCTTTTGACGTTAAAATTTCGATTTGTTCACCCGATTTCAAAACGTAAGTTAATGGCACAATTCGTCCATTTACTTTCGCACCACGACAACGATGTCCAATTTCGGTATGGACTGCGTAAGCAAAATCTAACGCCGTTGAACCTTTCATTAAATCGAGTAATTTTCCCGCTGGCGTTAAAACATAAACGCGGTCGCTAAATAATTCACTGCGAAAATTATCACTTGAAGAATCCGAATTTTTTTCTTCCAACAGTTTTCGCAATGTGGCAACGCTTTTTTCCATTGTCGCCGATTGTTTGCCGCCTTCTTTGTAAGACCAATGCGCCGCAACACCTAATTCCGCGTAATCGTGCATCGCTTGCGTGCGAATTTGAACTTCGATGCGATTGCCTTGCGCGTCTAAAATCACCGTATGCAACGATTGATAGCCGTTTTCTTTCGGATTCGCAATGTAATCGTCAAACTCACCTGGAATGGTTTGCCACAAACTGTGAACAATCCCCAAAACTGTGTAACAGTGCATCAAACTATCAACAATTACACGCACCGCAAGCAAATCGTACAAATCATTAAATTCTAAATTTTTACGCTGCATTTTTTTCCAAATGCTGTAAATATGTTTTGGACGACCATAACATTCACAAACAATTTGTTCTTTTTTTAGCGTTGCTTCCAGTAATGAAATAAAGCCGTGGATGCTGTTTTCACGCGCGACACGATTGGCGGCTAACGATTTTGCAATGTGTTTATAGGCTACGGGTTCTAAATACCGAAAACCCATGTCTTCCAGTTCCCATTTGAACTGATGAACACCTAAACGATTGGCAATTGGTGCATAAATATCCAGCGTTTCATGTGCAATAAAATGCCGAATTTCGTGTGATTCTCTCGGCAAATTTCGTAATCGTTGAATGCGATACGCTAATTTAATCAACACAGCGCGAACGTCTTGCGTCATTGACAATAACATTCGCCGCAATGTTTCAGATTGATTCGGTTGACTTGCCATTTCTGGCGAATAAACACGAATGTTGTTTAACCAATTTACGTCTTGAACTAAATTGGCAACCGTGTTGCCAAATTGCTTTTTTATATCAATGGGCGGCAACGTTGATAAACGTGGGTCACTCAAAATTGCCGCTAAAATCGTTGTGAAATCCACTTGAAAACCCATCAAAATCGACGCAACTTCTACACCTTTTGGGCGAATGTAGTGTTCGTCGCCTCCAATCAAACTAACAATATCTAATGCACGTTGTAATTGTGATTTTTCAACTGTTGAATACTGATGTAAAAATTGTGTAATTGGAATCGTGACGGGTTTCATAATGTGCTAATCAATAAATCGTTTGGTTAAATTTCCAAATTCGTCAATTCGACGATCGCGCAAAAAAGGCCAAATTCGACGCACGGTTTCAGAACGTTTTAAATCAATTTCAGCGGTTAAAATTTGCGTGTCGATTGCATTAGCGTGTGCTAAAAACTCGCCTTGCGAACCGACAATAAAACTATTTCCCCAAAAATCAATCCCACTTTGTTCGTGTGGCGCGAATTCAAATCCAATACGATTGCACGAAATCACAGGCAAACCATTTGCAACCGCGTGACCACGTTGAACCGTAATCCACGCATCGAGTTGACAAGCATGTTCTTCTTTGGTGTCGTTTTTGTCCCAACCGATTGCGGTGGGATAAATCAATACATCTGCACCTGCCAACGCCATTAAACGCGCGGCTTCGGGATACCATTGATCCCAACAAATCAAAATCCCCAATTTTCCAATTGAGGTTTGAATTGGCGTAAAACCCAAATCACCAGGTGTGAAATAGTATTTTTCATAAAACGCTGGATCATCGGGAATGTGCATTTTTCGATATTTTCCTGCAATACTGCCATCTTTATCGAACACAACAGCCGTGTTGTGATAAAGCCCTGCTGCACGACGTTCAAAAATAGTCGAAACAATCACAATGTTTAATTCTTTAGCAATCGCAGACAAAATATCTGTTGTTTCACCTGGAATAGCTTGCGCCAAATCAAAGAAATTATGGTCTTCCACTTGGCAAAAATACTTTCCTAAATGTAATTCAGGCAATACAACCAATTCAGAACCTAATGCGGCGGCTTCACGGATTTTCGCAATTGAAAAATCTAAATTCACTTGTCGGTTATCATCGCCACAAGGTTGTTGAATCGCACTCGCAAGAAATTTCTTTTTCATAAAATTAACCTCGCGCTTGTTCTGGAAATTGCATCGTCATACAGTGCAAACTACCATATTGCTGAACCAATGGACGGCAAGGAATTGCAATTATTTTATGTTCAGGAAATATTTTTGCTAATCGTTCCAATGCAATTTTGTCGTTTTCATCATCATAAACAGGCACTAAAACCGCATGATTGATGATTAAAAAATTCGAGTAATTTGCGGGCAATGGTTCGTCATCTTCATCAAAAATCGGTGTCGGCAACGGCAATGCCACTAAGTTGTAAGGTTCATTTTCATGATTTACCAGCAATTCAAGCTGTAATTTCATGCGATACAAACTTTCATAATGTGGGTCGCGTGGGTTGTCACAACTGGTGTAAGCAATAGTAGTCGGTGTACAAAAACGCGCTAACGTATCAATATGGGCATCCGTATCATCGCCTGCTAAATTTTCTTGTTTAAGCCATAAAACACGTTTTGCACCTAAATGGGTTTGTAATTGCGCTTCAATTTGTGCTTTGTTTAAGGTTTTGTTGCGATTTGGATTTAGTAAGCAATGATTGGTCGTTAAAATTGTGCCTTCGCCATCACTTTCAACACTACCACCTTCCAAAATAAAATCGATGTCATGATGCGCTTTGCCTTTGAAAAACTTAGCGTTTGCTAATTTGTGATTCAAATTGTTGTCATGCGTAAAATCGTATTTTTCGCCCCAGCCATTAAATTGAAAATTCAAGTATTTCAACGCGCCTTCTTTTTCAACCGTCAAAAATGTCGTATCACGAACCCAAATATCATTCACAGGCGCATGAACAAATTGAATATCTTCTTTGCGAGTAACAAGTTTTTCAATATGTTTTTGATGCGCGTCATCACGGCAAACAATCAACAAAGGTTGATATTCCGTAATCGTGTCAGCGATGATGCTGTAAGTGTCTTCGACAGCCTCTAAGTTGTCGCTAAAATCGCCTGTTTCATGTGGCCATGCAATTAAAACGGCGGCTTGTTTTTCCCATTCAGCTGGAAATCTTGTCATTGGTTTTTCCTCATTGTCATTTTAGGTTTTATAGTGGGTACAGCTTAGTTTGTTTCATTTCGCAAACATGAAAAAACGGCTTTCACATCGACATAAATGAAATAAAAAACAGGTACATCGAAAAGCAGGATTTCATCATAACGGATTTGTGTTTTGTCACAAATTTTTGAGCAGTTTGTTTCGTCTAATGTGATGCAATAGGTCACGGGAATTTCGATGTTATCGCCATTTTTATGAATGCCATCAACAATATAATCGTAAAAATGTTCAAAAAAATTATCAAAGTTTTTTCGGTCAAAATCTAAATCTGAAAATGCAGCAGATTCGTCGATAGCTTTGAAAGATTGAATGTTTCTCGGCGCAAAGAATTTTTGAACGGTTGGCAAAATCAAATTACGTTCAATTTTTTCGACATTTTTAACGCCAAAATAGCCGACAAACTGACTTTTGGATTTTGAGTTTGTTTCAATCATGGGTTAAATAAACGTTTTGAATTTCTAAAAAATTAAACTTTACAACAATAAGATTATTTCGTTTAAAAATTGGATGTAAGTTTTTATCATTCACTGATTGATGTGTTTGTTTTGAGTCCAAGAAGAACCAAGGAATATGAAAATAACTAATAACAATCCATTTTTTCGTAGGTAGTATTTTTTGCAAAATAAATTCATAACAAAGT
>CAIVBX010000070.1 GCA_903904275.1 uncultured Pseudomonadota bacterium | reverse complement strand
CCGATGGGATTTAATGATACCGATACATTTTTGATTTTAAAACCGAAAGAACAATGGACTGTGCCTGATAAAGAAGCATTGATTGAAAAAATTCGCACAATCATGGCACAAACACCAGGTTTGGCATTTAGTTTTACACAACCGATTGAAATGCGGGTTTCTGAAATGTTGACGGGAACGCGCGGCGATGTAGCTGTGAAATTATTTGGTTCAGATTTAGCCGTTTTGAATCAAAAAGCCGATGAAATCGCTGAAGTGTTAAAACAAATTCATGGTTCAAGTGATGTGGTCGCCAAACAAAATGACGGCATGAAATTCTTACAATTGAAAATTGATAAAACCGCAGCGGGGCGTTTTGGATTGGATAGCGACAGCATTGAAACGCTGTTACGTTCAGAAATTGAAGGTCTAAAATTAGGCGTGGTGCAAGAAGGCATTCGACGTACACCGTTAATTTTACGCGGCGACAGTACGACAGCGAATTTTGATAGTTTGCAAATTTCATTGCCAAATAATGGCGGACGCATTCCTGTTACCGAAATTGCTAAAATTGAACAAGTCGAAGGCGTAGTGTCGATTGGACGTGAAAAAGGACAACGCTTTACGGTGATTCGTACCAATGTTGAAGGGCGCGATTTGGTTGGATTTGTTGAGGAAGCACGAAAAACGGTCGCTGAAAAAGTGACTTTACCAACAGGTTACACGGTGGAATTCGGAGGACAATTTGAAAATCAACAACGGGCGGCGGCGACACTTTCTATTGTTATTCCGATTTCGTTAGGACTGATTTTTTTGTTGTTATTTTCAACATTTGGCTCAGTAAAACAAGCCGTTTTGGTACTTTCAAATATTCCTCTTGCCATGATTGGCGGCGTATTTGGCTTATGGATTTCAGGTGAATATCTTTCTGTTCCTGCTTCTGTTGGATTTATCGCATTATTGGGGATTGCGGTTTTAAATGGTGTGGTGATGGTAAGTTATTTCAATCAATTACTTGCGACAGGAATGGACGTTGCAAAAGTGGTGATGATTGGTTCTTCGCGGCGATTACGTCCTGTTTTGATGACGGCAACCATTGCCGCATTTGGTTTGATTCCACTTTTATACGCGACAGGACCAGGTTCTGAAATTCAACGTCCGTTAGCGATTGTTGTCATTGGTGGTTTGGTGTCATCGACATTTTTGACACTATTTTTGTTGCCAATTTTATTTCGGTTATTCGGACAAACAAAGGACGTGCAAGCATGAATCATGAATACTTAGTGACGTTAAACGTGCCGCCTTCGTTAGAAGGAATGGTGGTTGATAATTTATTGATGATGGAATTTGAACGCGGATTTTCAGGATTTCCCGTTTTTTCGCATCATCATGAAAATAAAGGTTTATCCATTGCTGAACAAGTCACAGGCAGGCAAAAAAAAATTCGCTTTCAAATGTATGTCAATCATTCAGATTTAGCGCAATTATTAACCAGTTTGCGCGAAGATTTTTCGGGTTCTGGCATTCAATACTGGGTCATGCCTGTTTTAGAAAATGGGGTGCTTTAGCCGCAAATTGAATCAGTAAATCATGTTAAAATTCTCGACAGTCGCGCTATTTGCGGCAAATTAAATTGAAATTTCATTTATAAACTAAAACGTAATCATGACAAATTTAGAAAACATCATTAACACCGCTTTTGAAAATCGCGCAAACATCACACCAGCTAATGCAACACCTGAAGTGCGTGCAGCCGTTACCGAAACCTTAAATTTACTCGATAGCGGAAAATTGCGTGTTGCTGAAAAAATTGATGGCGATTGGGTAACGCATCAATGGTTAAAAAAAGCGGTTTTATTGTCATTTAGAATTAACGATAACCGCTTAATGGATGGCGGAAATACACGCTATTACGACAAAGTGGAAAGTAAATTTTCAACTTATAGCGAAGAAGATTTTGCGGCGGCGGGTGTTCGCGTTGTGCCAAATGCCGTGGCGCGTCATGGTTCATTTATCGCGTCAGGCGCAATTTTAATGCCTTCTTATGTCAACATCGGTGCGTATGTGGATAGTGGCACAATGGTGGACACTTGGGTGACAGTCGGTTCATGCGCTCAAATTGGTAAAAATGTACATTTATCTGGTGGCGTAGGAATCGGCGGCGTTTTAGAACCGTTACAAGCGAATCCAACCATTATTGGCGACAATTGCTTTATCGGCGCACGTTCTGAAATCGTTGAAGGCGTAATTGTTGAAGACGGTTGCGTGATTTCAATGGGCGTTTATATTGGACAAAGCACCAAAATTTTCAATCGCATGACAGGCGAAATCACTTACGGACGTATTCCAGCGGGTTCCGTTGTGGTTTCAGGTAATTTACCATCAGCCGATGGCACTTACAGTTTGTATTGCGCGGTAATTATCAAACAAGTCGATGAACGCACGCGCAGTAAAACAGGTATTAACGAATTATTGCGTGACTAAAAACAAAAAGGCGGATTTAAAATCCGCCTTTTTTTATTCACATAAAATCAAGATTTCGACCATTTTCGTCTTATGTGATAACTAATCGCATCAGCCAGCACGTTCAAATGTGGCGGCAAAAAAATCTCCCCGTGTGACCCTGAAATCGATTGTCGAATTAGATTATGCTTTCTAAAAACGTCTGTCCATTTCGATAATGTCCACAATTTAATGGGTTGCATTCCTGTTGAAATAAACAACACAACTAATTTATCAAATGGTTTGATGGTGTGATTTTGCCACGCCAACAACTGCGTCATAATGCCAGGGTCGTTAAACATTTCGCCTAAATAACGCCCATTCACCACAAATTTATTCAAATTAAAAAATTTCGACATAAAACGGAAAAACCAGAATAAAACAGGCGATTTTAAAGGCCAGCGCGGATAAACTGTGTCAATTAAAAAAATACCTCTGGGTGGATGTCCTTTTTCAATCAAAATTCGTGCGGTTTCCAATGCGGCAATTCCACCAATTGAAAAGCCGCCAATATAACCCGACGGTACATTTTGGCTTAAAATTGCCTCAGCATAAGCATTCGCAATCGCTTCAATCGTGATGTATTTTTCAGAAGGTGAGGGCGGTTGCAACATTGTAACCGAACAAATATCACCTAATTTTTCCGCTAAACTCGTAAAACGCATGATGTCACCATGTCCCGAAGCTGCCAAATAAAACGGTGTTTCTGGATTACTGTCGCTTAATGGAATTAACAACGGCAATTCGTTCAACAAATTTTTTTCTTGTTGAATTGCTTGCGCGAGCTGCGAAATCGTTGGATTTTCTA
The DNA here is from genome assembly GCA_903904275.1 of uncultured Pseudomonadota bacterium. GTDB lineage: Bacteria > Pseudomonadota > Gammaproteobacteria > Methylococcales > Methylomonadaceae > UBA10906. The sequence goes on along the minus strand of CAIVBX010000070.1, from coordinate 6,163 downwards.
ATAATAAAGAAAGGGAATACCGTTTGCCCAAAAGTTGTTCTAGTTTAATCATCAGCGTCACCGCTGCTAATGAATCGCCACCGAATTCAAAAAAATTATCCTCGATGCCAATGTCATTGATTTTTAATGTATCGCGCCACGCTTGCATTACCTGCATTTCAAGCGAACTTGATGCCACTTTTTTTACTATGACATTCGTCGATATTTCAGGTTTAGGTAAATTGTCGTAATCGATTTTTCCATTCGATTTTGTGGGTATTGATTCGAGCAAAATAATCGCTCGCGGCTGCATATAATCTGGCAAATTCGCGCGTAATAATTTTGACAACTCAGTTGTCAATGCGCCCGATTTTTCTTGGTAATTAACAGATTCAACATACGCATAAATGGTTTTTTGTTGATTATTTTCAATCACATTCACTGCGGCAGCTTGCACTTTAGCATGATTTTCCAGCAATGATTCAATTTCACCAAGTTCAATACGATAACCGCTGATTTTGACTTGATTATCGATTCGACCGATAAAATACAATTGACCATCCACGCCGATATAACCCGTATCACCTGTTTTATAAACACGCTTTTCAGTATCAAATGGATCTGTTAAAAAACGTTCTTTTGTTAAATCATCTTGATTTAAATAACCTTTTGCAACTGCTTCACCACCAATCACAATTTCACCTGTGACACCAATTGGCAACAAATTTAATTGTTCATCGACAACATAAATTTTCGTGTTATCAATTGGGCGACCAATAGGCAAAACGGTGTAATTGTCATTTTTTGAACATTCAAACGCCGTTGCGAGAATGACCGTTTCAGTTGGTCCATAAACATTTAAAATTCGTGCGCCTGTTTTAGTAATAAATTCACTCGCCAGTTTTGGCGGCAAGACTTCACCACCACAACAAATGACACGCAAATCAGTTGTTGAATACGATTCCAAGCCTTGTAACAAATGACGCACACTTGATGGTACAGACGCAAAAGCGTTAATTTTTTGTTCGACGATAAATTGAGCAAAGGCTTTGGGCGATTGAAAACCTGATGGTGCAAGCACTAAACACGCGCCTTGCGTTAATGCCAAAAATATCTCAATCAATGACGGGTCAAAACTAAATTGAATGGTTTGGGCAACGCGGTCAGTTGGCGTAATTTGAAACGTTTTTTGCAACCAACGTAAGCGAATTTCTAACATTTCATGACATAGCATCACGCCTTTTGGACGACCTGTCGAACCTGATGTAAAAATCACATACGCTAAATCGTCTCCATTTGAAATTCGTGTATTTACGGTGTTTTCTTGCGCTGCAAACGGTTCGTCTAAAAAAATAAAATTGGAATGTAATGAAGATAAACGTTTTTTTTCTTCTGAAATTGTCAGTAACGCCACGGCACGACTTTGTTGCAAAATTTCGGCAATTCGCTCAGTTGGCGTGTCGGAATTGATGGGTAAATATGCCGCATTCGCTTTCAAAATAGCGAGTATTCCCACAAGCATTTCAGGACAACGTGGCAAACAAATGGCAACAATTTCGTTCTTTTTCGCACCTAAATTGATAAGCGGTTGAACGTAATAATTACTCAACATATCAAGCTGCAAATAACTGAATTGCTTTTTTTTGAATTCAACGGCAATCGCGTCAGGATTTAACGTAACCTGTTTTTGAAATTGTTGAATTACGCTTGCGGTAAAAGGTTCTTTTTCAACAATTGGATTAAATTGCTCAAATAAAATCACTTTTTCGTTTTCAGGTAATAAATCAACATCAGAAAGGCATTTTTGTGGATTTTCAACCATTTGCGTCAAAATCAACTGCAAACGATTCCCCAACATTTCTAATTCAGCAGGTGTAAAGGAATTTTCAGCACCTTCTAACACCACTTCGACATCATGTAGTTCATTAAATTCGCAAATTGTTACAGCTAACGGATAACGCGCAATGCCGCTAAATTGTTGATGTGCGCTAATTGTCGCGTTTCCATAAGGTTGAGAGTATTCTTGTTTTTCATACGAAAGTACGATGTCAAATAACGAATCTCGATTATTGCGTAACATTTCTAAACGCTTGCAAATATCACCGAGTGGAAAACGTTGATGTCGATACACTTCACGCAATGTTTTTCCACATAATTGCATGAGTTGAGAGATGTTACTTGCAGGTTCCACATTCAAAATCAGTGGCGACAAACTCACAAACATGCCTAAAACATCTTTGAATTTTGCGCCACTACGATTTAAACTTGGCACACCAATAACAATTTCATTTTGTTGTGTTGTGCGTGAAAAATATAATGCTAATGCACTCAATAAAGCATGATAAGTGGTGCTTTTTTGATTTTGTGCAAAGACGATTAAATTGTTGTAAAACACGCGACTAAGTGAAAACGTGTGGAGATGTGCTTTTGGTAATGTGCTGGATTGTGTTACGGAATAGCGTTTTTCAATGATTGCGGAAGGTAAGGAAGGAATAACAGAAAGCCAATACTCGGCATCGCGCTGATAAGCGTTTGAATTGAAATACTCTTGTTCTTGTTTGACATAATCAACGTACTGATATTCAGGAGGATTTTTTGGAGGACGATTTTCTAAAAGTGCGTTGTAAAGTTCTTCAATTCGCGCATTAACCATCGTTGTAGACCAACCATCCGAAACAATATGATGGTAAGCCGCTAAGATGTAATAGCGTTTATTGTTGACTTTAATTAAAACGTAACGCGCTAATTGTCCTTCTTTAGATAATAAAAAAGGCTTTTTGAAGCCTTCATCTAAATACTTATGTGCGGCAATTTCAGGATTATCGTCGTTAGAAAAATCAACAAATTGAAGATATAAATTATTTTCGTTATGGGTAATGATTTGTCGAGGCGTACCGTCTTCTTGGTGAATAACAATCCGCAATGCGTCACTTTCTAAAATAAGTTGCACAAAGGCTTTCTCTAACAACGGGATGTTTAATTCACCATGAATGGATAAATAGCCTCCAATGTTATAAACCGAACTTTCTTGATGTGCGAGTTGGTCATACCAAATGTCCCGTTGATTTGATGCTAGTGGAAAAGTAGTATTCATTGCTTTCTCTCCTTATTTTTCAAATTCAACGCTACCGTTGTTATCCAGTTTGTTGTTGTTATTTCTACATTTTGTCGCCATTTACTCGACGAAAATGTGTGATCAGCATCCGTAATATCAAAACGGCTTGTTCGATGATGATTCAATAATTTTTGCCATTCATTATCATTTTTAATCGCTTCTTTAAATTCATTTGCGGTTAAATCATTGCCACTTAAAATAAATAAAATTTGATGATGAAATTTACCGATACATTCGCGCATGCGATTTGGTAAATCTAATTCGGCGGGATAAGCAGCTTTTGAAATAAAAATTTTTCTTAAAAATTTTATTAATGTTACAAACGAACACCAATAATTAAACTTCAATGAAAACAGTTTTCGCCAAAAATCTTTGCTAATAAGCCGTTTTAAATAATAGTGTTTTAAAACGGTTTTTGCAGAACCGATTTCAGTAAAAATCCATGGATTCAAAAGCACTAAGCCTTTAACTCGTACATCTTGATAACCATAAAAAAGTGCCGCAGATGCCGCATCACATAATCCCCATAAAATAACGTGATTTAATTCGGGGCATTTTTCAAAAAAACAATCGATGGCTGAACGAATATCGTTGTCAATTTGTTCAAAATTGCGTGATTCACCTTCAGAATTTCCCATTCCACGCACATCAAAACGCATCGTAGAAACCCCTTTTTTTGCTAAATGACGCGCTAATAAAACAAATTGTCGATGACTGCCCACACGATATTGCAACCCACCAACAATAATTAGCACACCAACCGATGATTTTTCTATCGTTTGATGAATCATACCGATGAGTTGGTCGCCCTGACATTTAAAAACAACAGGAATTTCATTTGAGTTTGTTTTATGACACATTTAATTGCCGATTCGTTGTACGTTCGATGAGTAAGTTATAATTTAAAATCGTCAAATTATAAGCCTATTGCCCTATGAAACCCTTATTTATTGAAAGTCATGCTGGAAAATTATTTGCTATTCATTATCAAACCGCACATCAAAATGATGCTCGAAAAGCAATTATTCATATTCCAGCTTTTGCTGAAGAAATGAATACCTCACGAAAAATGGTGGCGATACAAGCGCGAGAATTTGCGCGATGTGATTATGATGTTTTAGTTCTGGATTTATTTGGAACAGGCGAAAGCGAAGGGGATTTTGGTGAGGCAACGTGGGAAATTTGGTTAGAAAATATCAACACGGCGATTGATTGGTTAAAACATGACGGCGTTGAAACGATAACATTATGGGGAATGCGAGTTGGCGCGTTGTTGGCGATGAATTTTGCAAATCGTTATCCACATCGTGTACATCGTTTAATTTCATGGCAACCTGTTTTAAATGGCGATGTTTTTGTGACGCAATTTCTACGATTGCGCGTTGCGGCAGCCGTTATGAATAATAATGCACCGCGCGAAAAAACATCAGATTTAAAACAGCAATTACAAACAGGAATAACCATTGAAGTGGCAGGATACTGGCTAAATCCTGAGTTAATTAACCCGTTAATTGAATTACGCGCCGAAAAGTTGAATTTACATTCTGTGGCAAATTTCACCATTTTTGACAACGACGTTTCGGGGTTGGTTGCGACAACGTCGTTGTAACGGTTTAAGCCTGATAACGCGCTCTATTTTCTAATTGCGAAATCGCGCTTTTAATCGTCAATTCAATGTCAGGTGTTAATTCATTGTTTTTATAAACTTTTTCAAGCAAACCTTCTGCAACTAATGCGTCTTTAATCCAACGTTTTGTAAAACGGTAATTTGTGTAACTTGTGGCAATTTCACCAGTTTCTGGATTTTTTAAACCTGTTTTTGTCGCCATTTTTGTTGTTTTCATAACAGGTTTTTCAATCGGTTGCGCCATTGGTTTTTCTGGAATTAAAGGTTTAATGCCCTGCGTGACTGACATCATTGCGGGTGCGCTGTCGTCAATCACTTTCGCGGGTTTTTGGTCTTTGACGACACTGTAAATGACATACGCGGCGTAAATAACGGTTAATACAAAAAAAATTTCTGTCATGTTTTGTCCTCTTTAAAATAGAAAATTAGGGTTGAAAACCCATTGCGTGCCGCGCCAACACCTTTTTTGCAAAAGGTAAAATATCAAATAAAGCTAATCCAACATTACGCGCTGCGGCTAAAGCAAGCCATTCATTTGAAAAAATTTGCACCACTGCATTGGTAAATTGAATAGTGCGTGATTGGTCAGTTTGGCGACATTGTGAAAAATGGGTTAAAAATTCTGGCGTACCAATATCATTTGTTTCATTTTGTATCTGCAACATTTCTGCCAACACCATGACATCACGCAAACCTAAATTAAATCCTTGTCCCGCAACGGGATGTAATTGATGCGCGGCGTTACCGATAATTATCGCACGATGTGAAATCATCGTATCTGCGCGAATTAACGATAATGGAAAAGCACGGCGAGGCGCATTTAACGTCAATTCGCCTAAACGCCAACCAAAACACGCTTGCAATTGTTCAATAAAATTCGCTTCACTGCCTTTCATTAAGGCTTCCGCTTCATCGGTTTTTCGCGTCCATACCACCGCGCAATGATGCGTTCCCATCGGTAACAATGCCAAAGGACCTGATGATGTAAAACGTTCATAAGCCACATTTTGATGGGCTTTTGATGTCGAAATGGTGGTGACTAATGCGGTTTGTTCGTAATCAAAAATATGTTGTGAAATGCTTAATAATTGCCGAACAGACGAATTACCCCCATCCGCACCAACGACTAATTTTGCTTTTAAATTTACAGATTCATTTTGATATTTCAAATTGACAAACATCGCATTTTCATCTGCGATTAACCCCATGACACGGGCTGGGCAATAAAGCGTTATATTTTCAGCAGTCGTAATTTGATTGGCAATGTGTGATTCCAAATCGCGTGCGGTGATGACATAACCTAATGCGGCGACGTTTTCTTTTTCCGCAGACAAACGCGCCTTGCCAAAATGTCCTTTGTCTGAAATATGAATCTCTTTTATTGCTGTTGCCGCGTGTTCAATACCTTGCCAAAGATTCAAGGCTTTCAACGCATCAACCGT
>CAIVBX010000069.1 GCA_903904275.1 uncultured Pseudomonadota bacterium | reverse complement strand
GCTTATGGTTCGGCAGTTTGGCAAGGCGCATATATTTATGAAGTGACACCTGAAAAAGGCTTTAATTTAAAAGCGAAATTATCACAAATTCCTGCTTCTGTTACGCCAATCAAAACAGATTATGGTTATGATTATTGGGACATAGACGCATCCAATTTGTTTGTGGATAGAATGTTGCGAATTGAAAACAATTTGTACACACTTTCTCATAATCAAGTCAGTATTTATGATTTAGAAAATTTTAAAGAACAGGCGATTTTGACATTTAAATAGTTGATTGTATTAAAAATTCATTCACGGCGGTAACACGCAATCGACGAATTGCCTCACCAATTTTTTTGCCTTCTAAACCGCGATTTAAAACATCAACTGAATCGATATTCGCAGCGTATTTTGCTACTTTTTTTAAAAAATGCGCTTGCGAATAAGCGATATGTTCAAGTCCTAATCGTCCTCGGGCATCGGCTTCACACGCTAAAATAAAATCGTCTAAATGATTGTCAGGTTTAAACGCGCCTAATTTTTGTAATAAATCGACTAATGTTGTCGCGCGTAATTCTCGAACTTTATGACAATGGGTGTGATATTCCGTGACGTGTAATGCTAAATTTTTAAAATGATTCGGCACACGCAAACGCGAACACATTTTTTCCAAAATCGGAACGCCTTTTAATTCATGACCATAATGATGTGGCAAATTATCTTTTGGTGAAATCGCCTTTCCTAAATCGTGTGTTAACGCGGCAAAACGTACTTCTAATTTTGAAGATAATGCAGCGGCTTGGTCTAACGCCATTAGACTGTGAATGCCGCAATCAACTTCAGGATGATAATTTGCGGGTTGTGGCACGCCAAAAAGAGCATTAATTTCAGGAAAAATTCGGGCTAAGGAATCACATTGTTTAAGTGTATAGAAAAAAGCAGAAGGTTTTGTTTCATTTAATGCTTTCACCGTTTCAGCCCAAATTCGTTCTGGCACAAGTGCATCCACTTCACCATCGTTAACCATTTGACGCATTAAATTTTGCGTTTCATCTGCAATTGTAAAACCGAGATGAGCATAACGCGCTGCAAATCGCGCAAGTCGCAAAATGCGGACGGGGTCTTCGGAAAAAGCAGACGAAACATGACGAAAAAGTCGATTTTTTAAATCACGTTTTCCACCGTAAGGGTCGATTAAATCACCGTTTTCTGTCATTGCCATCGCGTTAATCGTTAAATCGCGGCGCAACAAATCCTGTTCCAATGTGACATTTGGTGACGCATCAACGTTGAAACCTTTATAACCTTTTGCCGTTTTTCGTTCTGTTCGAGCTAAGGCATATTCTTCATTGGTTTCAGGATGTAAAAAAACAGGAAAATCTTTACCAACGGCTCGAAATCCACGTTTTAACATCGATTCAGGCGTTTCACCTAAAACGACCCAATCTTTTTCTGTCACACGCCGATTTAATAATTTATCGCGGACTGCGCCGCCAACTAGATATGCTTTCATAAAAGTTTAATTTTGAGTTGAAAATCCATGTTGCCATTTTACACGTTGTGGAATTTGAGGTTTAATCGGTGGTATGAACTAAAATTTAAGAAATTTGTTTTTTTGCCGTTACATTCGACTACTAACAAAGGAGCTTCCAATGAATCATCATAGTTTTAAACCGCTGTTAATCGGGACTTTATTGACGACATTATCAGCGTGTTCACATTCTCCTAGCTATTCAGAAAATGAATATGCGTTTCCGCAACCTGTTAAAAAACTAACCGCAACAGGTTATGGAACGGCTGAAAAAAGCGACAGCTACTCACGTTCACAAATTAAATTGATGTCGATGCGTTCGTCAAAATTAGATGCGTACCGTAGTTTATCCGAACAAATTTATGGTTTGCGATTAACAGGCGTAACAACCGTTGAAAACATGATTGTGACACACGATAGTTATAAATCATTTGTTGATGCGTATTTGCGGGGCGCGAAAGTATTACGCACTGTTGCGATTAACACAGATAAATATGCAGGTGATGATACATTTGAAACGGTGGTTGAAATTGAATTAACACCACGTTTTTATGAATGTATGAATGGCTCACCTGACGTTATCAATGCGTGTTTGCAACAACCCATGCCTGCTGCATCTGGTTCAGAATTATTAACCCCATTTTCAAGTGTTTCGCCTAGCGTTAAACCTGTCGAAAATGTTGTTGCTAGTGTGAATACACCAGCACATTGCAATAGTATGGACTGTTATGAATATCCCGTTACTTCTGGTTTTAATCGTCCTTTAATTTTGGAATAAATCATGGCTACGCGCTTATTTAAATTGACGGCGTTAAGTGTTGTTTTATGCGGCACGATTTCTTGTGCAACGAATCAAAATTCTGTTGAAACGTCAGCGACAACGGCGATTGCATCGAACATTGTGACAGTTGAAGGACAAGCCGTCGTTCATAATGGCGCGGTGTTATTGGCAAAAAAACAGGCTTTACAAGATGCTATTCAGGTCGCATCACAACAATCGTCTGTTGCCGTTCATAGTCAATCGACAATGACGAATGAAAATTTGCAGCTTGATTCCACAACAATGCGTTCATCAGCAGCGGTTAGTAATACCAAAGTTCTTAAAGAATGGGAAACAGACGGTATTTGTCACGTTAAAGCGATGGTGGAATTATCGCCAACAGGAATATGTCAGCCAACGTATCGTAAACGTATTATTGCTACAGCTTTTCCGCGTGTAGCGGCAGAACAAATCAGTGATTATGAAACTAATGATTTAGACAATGGCATTCCGCGTGAAATTAATAATTTGTTGATGGAATCGAATCAATTTATAGGAATCAATGCGACGAATGTCGCGCTTTATCCACGTCCTGATTTAGCTCCTGCGTTACAAGAAAATGCGTCTTATCATGTTTCAAAAGTGATTCAAATAGCGAACAAATCAGGCGCACAATTTGTGTTATCTGGCGTAATTCGTGATTTAAAAATTGCTTCTGATGAATATATGAGTGGTAGTGGCATTGAAGCCTTTGCAAATAGTTGGGCGCGTCACATTTCAGGAAAACGCAATATCGGTATCGATGTTTATGTTCATGATGGTATGACTGGTGCGTTGCTGTTACAAAAACGCTATGTTGATAAAGCTGAAGGTGATGTGATGATTCCTGCGAGCTATGCTGTGGGAAGTGATGGTTTTCGTTCAACTGAAACGGGACAAAAAATTACTGAAATTATTAGCAAAGCCAGCAATGACATTCAACAAGCATTAAATTGTTATCCATTTTCAACACGCATTGTTGATATTAAAGGCGAACGTGTTTTTATTGATGCAGGCGCACAAGAAAAATTGAATGTAGGTGACCAATTGATTGTGTATGGAACAGCCGGCGATAGCTTGAATTTAGATGGTGGTAGCAGTTTTATTCCAAATGATAAACAACCTGTTAATGTATTAACTATTCAAAGTGTGACACCACGTTATGCGATTGGTAGCATCGAAGGTTCTGCGAAAAAATTAGGTATTAAAATTGGTGATTGGGTTCGGTCACAGTAACGTCTTTCAAAGCTGTAATCTCAAGAATAAATTGAGATTACAGTTTTTCAATCTACAAATTACAACGAAAAAGCCTGCAAGAAAGTATCATAATTTGTGATGCTTGCATCTTGTGAAATCCCTGTTAAATGAATTGTTGTAATGATATTGCCATCTGAGTAAATCACATCAACTACATTGTCCATTGTGCTTGTGTTACTAATTGTCGGAGTAATTGCATCATTTAAAAATAATAAGCTATCTCCAATCCCCCAATTAGCAATGTTAAATGTGTAACTACTATTTTCAACAATTGTAAAATTGACATCTGTAACACTTGCATTAAAAGGTGTTGTGTTTGATTTAGTTTTTGTGACTTCTTCATATTGAGTTGAAGTTACAGTGCCATCATTGTTAAAAGTATAAAGCTCAGTTTTTGTGCCATCAGCGTTTTTTGTAAGGGAATAGTTAGTTTGAGATGTGTGACCCGTCCAAGTGTCTTTCTCAATGCTGCTTATGAGGTTATTTGTTACGTCATAATTGTAAACAGACACGATTTGATGACCGTCTTGATTGAAAATATAAGTTTCAGTTGTGCCATTAGCATTGGTTGAAGTCGTATATTCTGCTGGCGTTATTGTTAAAACAGGTTTTATGCCAGCCGCACCAAGATTTCCCATGGCATCTGTATAACTTCCAGCCGCAACTGTTATGTTTGAATCGACTGTGCTTAAAGCTGTTGTGTTTGGTGTAAAAATAACGGAATAATGCGTGCTATCAATTGTGGAAAAATTAGAAAAACTTCCATTTTGAGAAACAAAATCATTGATAGTAAATCCTAACGGTGTTTCGCTAAATGTGGCACTAATAATAGCTGTTCCATCCGTTGCGACATTATTTATATTGCTACTTAATGTAATACTTGGGGAAATCGTGTCTATCGCTTGACTATTTTGCACTGCTGCGATGTTGTTATTGCCTGCGGCATCGGTAAATTTTCCCGTTGCGACATCGACAATTACAGGTGCCATAGAATTTGCTGCAGGCGTGACAACCAAGTTGTAAATGGTCGAACTCAGGGCGGTAAATATGCCTTTTGTGCCACCTGAAATGGTAATGTCATCACTACTAAAATTGGTACTCGCTTCATTCAGAGTGAAGGTGTAAGTAATCGCACTGTTTGTTGTCGTTATTTTGTCATTTGTAATAATAATAGTCGGTGCTGTTATATCGTGTGTATCAAATTTGAAAAGTGTTTTAGTCGTTAATCCCACAAATTTATTACCTGCTAAGTCCGTTATAATGCCTTTTGGCGCAATTAAGGTATAGGTTTTTTCAGGATTGAGATTGGTTGGATGAATGGTCAATACATTATTTTGAATAGACACTTGTGGATCATTCACAGAAATAACAGTTTTATTGGTACCATCACTCAACGTAAAGTTGCCTTTGCCAATTTTGACATTTTCTTGGAAAGTGAGTTGCAAACCGTCGCTAATAGTTCCATGTCCCACATTGTTTTGCAAAATTGGAGCTTGTTTATCCCCCGTATTTTTGGTTGCGAACGTAAAATCAATTGCGTCTGCAAAATTAGGAACGGGGGCGAAATCCTTAATTGTTCCAGCATCAAAATGCACTGTATAGGTACTACCAACATTCAAATCAAAAGTTGGATTTAATATCAGTTTATTACCAGAAATTTTGACTTGTTTATCGGTAATTGAAATAGTGCGGCTATCGTTTCCGTTATCGCTAATAAGGGTAATATTGCCAGTTCCCACTTTAATTTTTTCGCTGAATGTAATACTGAAATTTGAATTTGACGCGACAGAATTTGCATTATCTGCAGGAATTATTTTTATTGTAATCGGTGGAAGTATGTCTACAGGGATGGCTTTAGTTGTCATATAGGGATTTATATAATTAGGAAATAACTATTTTTATTTATTGCTCTTGCAATACATCTAAGCCTGTTTCAGTGTGATTGCCATTTGCATCCTCGCAATGATACACAAGAGCATAGTTAACAACGCCTAGTGCATTTTTATTTATTGTCATCATATAAGCACCACCACCACTTTGAAAATTAACTGTGTTTGTCCCAGTCGCGCCTTTTGTAATGATATTAACGGCTTTAGAATTTTTAAAAATTTGTGCGCTAACGACAGGTGCGCTGACTGATGTACCACTGCTAATTTCGAGGTGAACTTTATCTGTTAAGTCATCACAAGAAATATAAAGATAATCCGTTGACGAAATATCATTGCCTAATTGACTGCCATAATCATGTGCAAAGCTATTAAATGACATACTCGTTAATATCAAAAAAAGAAAATGTTTCATATTTTTATATCCTTTTATTGGTTTTGTAAAACGGTTAACGAAGATGTTTTTGTTTCAACATTATTTGCATTCAAACAAGAATAATTGAAATTGTAATTTTTAATTTCGTTGGTAGGGCTACTTACAAGAACTTCATAAACACGATTGCCATTTTGAACGTTTAAATTGCTGCCAATTGTATTTTTGGCAATGTTTCCGCTAATTACTTGCGCCGATAACGTGCCAGTTGATGTAACAGTTGAACCTGTTGCCGCCACGGTCGTTTTATTCGATAAAGTTACCTTCAAATTATCCGTATTTTTTGCACAGTTTATGAGGTATTTCACGGTCCCCTTATTGACCAACGTTTTGACTGGTGATGGGGTATTTTGCTTGGCTAATGTAGATGAGCCAGTCGTTTGTCCACCACTTGCATTCAAACATTGATATTGCAAACTGTAAGTTTGCGGTTTTTTTAAAGTTAAATTTGTTCCTACCGTATCAATGCTTAATTTATAAGCACCATTGCCACCTTTTAAACTAGCATAATTACTGGTATTTGCAGCAATACCTGATGTACTTGCAGTTAATGTGGCTTTTGTTAGTGTTAAGTTTAAAACTTGTGGTGCTTGTGGTGTAGTGTCACTCGCTTCAAAAATTTGAAAATTTAAATGATCCGTATCACCGATTGACACGTTATCACTTTTCGAGCAAGTAATTTGAAAGTAATCTGTTGCATGAATTGCTGCTGTTAAGTTTTGTGTACCTGAATCTGCGCTAAAAACAATTTGTGACAATCCTCCTGCTAATAAAGCAAAAAATGGCAAAACGATTTTTCGTGCTATTTTTTTCATAATGACATCCAAAATAAATACAAATTTCAAATTCTTGGTATTTCGTATTTGTGAAATAGTTTAAATTTCTTGTGAGTAATACTGAAAATATCGGTACACCTTACGAATATATTTTAATAACCCAGGTGTACCGATATATTTAGAGCACAATTAAATGTGATTATGCTAGATGAAATTGTGCTTTTGAATAAAGATCAATCTTAGTGTGTCGGCCAATAAACAACACCATTTGAACCTTTAGGGAATTTAGCTTTTGGAATTGGCAAGTACGCATCAATATCAGCTGCTGTTGGTTCAATATAGATGGTGTCGTAGTCTGTTGCATCAGTACAGGTGATTTTGTTTGATGTTGGACTTGCCGTGATACCAGTCGCCCAACCAGCTTGAGTACGGTCAATCACACCACCATTTGTTGCAATGTTTAAAGGATTAAAACCTTTTGTACCTGGTAATGGATTCAATGCTAAATCACGATTCACAGTAAGACCTGCCCAAAAAATTGCGCCACCAGCTTGATTTGGCATAACTAAATCGTCATTAAATAAAGTTGTTTTTGCACCAATCCAAGCGTCAACTCTAGCAGGATTAGCGTTGTTTTTCGCACCACTCATACACCAATCAGCAACCGCAACACGAATCACTAATTTTTTCGCACAAGATTCAGGATTAAATTTAATCGCACTAATACCAAAAGGAGCTAAACCTGTCGTTGTTGTTGTGCCATCAGTAGGACTGAATTTGAGGAGACTTTCTAATAAAACAGGACCATTGAATGGTGATGGACCTGCCCAGCTTTGGAAACCACGAACTTTATTTAAATTATCCAAAATATGCGTCGTATTAACAAACATATTGCCTGTTGTGACAGGTGTAATTGCTATAGTTGATGCAATTGCACTGGTTGAACCAATTAAATGTGCTGATAAATCGGTAAGTAGTGTTTCAGCACCTGTCGTTGTAACAGTTCCTTTACTGCCACGAAAAACAGCATCCGCGATATTACTTGGATTTGGAAATAAAGCACTAATTGCAATTACGTCTTTTTGAACGGTGGCTGAACCTTCAGGTATTACGTTTGACGCGCAACCATGACCAATTTTAACTGCATTCCATGTTGCAACTGTACCTTCAGTAATAGCATCTTTAAAACCAGCATGCGCGTGTGCGATTTGTGTTGTACCTAATAACGCTAAAGCAACAGATGAGCAAAGCGTTAAGAGTTTAAATGTGTTCATATTTTCTCCAAAATTTAAAGGATTGGTGGTTGGTTGAAAGTTAATAAATTTTAAAAACATAGAATGTCATTAGATTAAGAGCAGAATGTACGCCAAGATCACCTCTATTTATTTAACTTTTTGAAAAAAAAGATAAATATCATATTTCTCGTTTTCACTCAAAATGGTGACTTGTAAAAAATATGTTTGATATACCGCATATTTTAAAATAAATGCGCGATATGCCACACTTTTTAGAAGTTACTACAAATCAGCTTGGTGAAAAAGTAGTTAAGAACGTATCGTAATCAGAAATGCTAGCATCTTGCATTGGCGAAATTCCTGTTAAATGGATTGTTGTCTGGATTGCACCATCTGTGTAAATAACATCTACTTCATTATCAGTAGTATTTAAATTACTGATTGTTGGTGTGATTGCATTATTTGAGAAGAATAAATTATCACCTACGCCGAAATTTTCGATATTGAAGACATAGTTGTTATTACTTTCAATAATGTTAAAGCTAACATCGGCAACGTTAGCATCAAATGGTGTTGTGTTAGTTTGTATAACGTCTTCATATTGGACAGTAGTGATAACACCATCCTCATTGCTAAAATAGACTTCGCTTTTTGTTCCATTTGTATTTGTTACCAGTGTATGGAGAGTTTCTTTAAAATGTGTCACATTTGAATTATCTACCCAAGTTAAAACATCATCTTCTCTGAGTGAAATTTGCTCACCATTTGCATTGTATTCATAAATAGTTGTCGCTTGATGACCATTATTGTCATCGGTGGTGTAGGTTTCTGTTTGCGAACCATCGGCTTGAAGCTCAATCAAGCTCACAATTGCTCCCGTGTTGTTATACGAATAGGTTAATGAGGTTACTTGACCATCTTCATTCGTCGAATAAACTTCAGTTTGTGTTCCATCAGTGTTTGAAGTCAACGTATGAAGCGTTTCTTTCGTATGCGTAACACTTGAATCATTCGATTCATCTATCCATGTCAAAATATCATCTTCACGGAGTGAAATTTGGTCACCAG
>CAIVBX010000068.1 GCA_903904275.1 uncultured Pseudomonadota bacterium | reverse complement strand
GTTCCTTTGCGAATAGAGCCATAAGGATTTTCAATTTCTATTTTTAAGCCATTTATCTTGATTTCGGCTTTTTCATAGTCGCCATTTATAGCTTCTTTTTTTGTTGGATTATCAATGTCACTTAAAGGCGATGTAGCTGAGTTTTCGTGTATCTCTTTATCTAAATCTGTTTTTATTACAACGGAATCAAGCGTTGAATTCACCGTCTTTAGTAATTCTGTCAAAACATCCGCCAATTCATTCAATTTCGGCTCGTATTTATCCATTAAACCCGCTGATTCAGTTTTTTCTGCTAAATCATCGAGGCGGTTATCGAAAACTTTGTAATCCGTTTCGCTTTTGAGTGATTCAAGTTCAGCATCAATATCGGCGGTTGCGTTTTGTGGCTCTTTAGGTAAATCGCGATTGAATTCTTCAAGCTGAGAATCAGTGAATGATTTTTGTCCATTTATAGCCGCATCTACGTTTGATTTATTGCCGACAAAAACATCGTTTAAATTTTCCATGATGATTTCTTTGCCGTATTTAGTGATTGCATCCGCGATGATTTTTGCAGTTTCTTGTTTATTTGCATCAGCATTAGCTTGTTGTTCCTGATGTTTTTTTGCTCTCAACTCGTCAAAATTAGCAATGTCATCAACCGAATTTAATTCGTATTTTTTCAAGAATTTTTGTTTTACTTCATCTTCTGTATGCAATCCTTCTTGGATTACATTTTTACTTCCATTCATAAAATTAACGAAATGGTCTTGCAATGTGTACTTACCTAAATCTTTATCAAATTTTTCAACCAGTTTTTCTAAATTATCAGGCGTATTAAATGAGCTTTCTTGCTGTGATTCGATTGTTGGTGAGTTTTCGTTGTTGATTGATTCGGGTTGTGTGATTTCTGTAGGTTCAATAATTTCAGATTCTTCACCTTCAATAAATAAATTAAAAATCATTCCATCTGAAACATTATCAAAAACAAAATCATCATTGAATTTTCCCGTAGTTTCCGTTACAGTTGAATTGCGGCGTTGCCCTTGTGACGGCTCACTTGGGGGCAGGACGATACGGTTAAGATTCTCAGCATCGGTTGAATCAATAGCCACGCTAATTCCACCCATCGCCGCGTTAAATTCACTTCTATCAACAGCATGGTCATAGAAAAAATGCCCGTCTGTTTTTTCATGAACAATAAATCTTACTCGCAGTATTTTTTCATCTAGCTTTACAGATGTTTTAAGGATATGCGCTAACTTCACGCCTTTACTTTTTGCTTTTTCATGAGGTTGTTCTGGACTGTTTTCGGTTGGCTTACCATTTTTAACAATATCCTTTAGTGAATTCACTAACTTTAATTTTCTTGGGTCGCTACTAAAGGATTTAACTTTTTTCATTCCTGTATTATCAAATTCAACAAAGTTATTTAATGCGACATTAAAAACTTTATTTCCAAGCAGATTTTTTTCAAAAAATGCCATTGCGGATGACCTTAACGCATCTTTTCCTTCTTTGGTATCATCAAAATCGCCTAATTCTTTGCCTGTAAGTTCTATTTCAGGTTGCAGTCCTTGAATCGCACTAGGCAAATCGGGTTCAATTTCGACATCGTAACCAAATTCTTTTAGATATTTTGAAAGGTTATCTTTGAACGGGTTAAAGTAAACGCTAGAGCTGCTAACGTCAATTTTTGCCTCAATATATTCATTGAATTTTATTTTGTGCTTGTCATATCCTCCAGATGACGGTAGTCCATATCCGTCTGGCTGGTATTCAGAACGCATAAACAACTGTAATTCATTAAAGCTGTTAAATTCTTTATTTTCTTCTTCGCTTGCCTCGCTCCATAGAAGCGTGATTTTTCCTATCGTTTTGCTTCCCGTTACCGATTCAGACTCAACTTGTTTACCATCATGTTCAAATTGCGCTAATTCCAAATCTTTTTGTAATTGCTGTAATTGCGCTTCTAATTGTACATTTTCAAGATTTACCGCTTCTAATTTCGCTACGTTTTCAGCACGGTTTTTGTTTTTGCGTGCAAATGCCGTACTATTTAGGGATGCTAGTTTAATGATGTCTGTAGAAACTTGCTTCAAATCTAAACCTCTACCGCGTTCAGGTGCAACCTCTACCGTAATATCTTTTTTATTCAATAACCATCGCCATGATAATAATTCCTCTGCGGGAACAATCTTTTTTGGATTCATAGGGTCGCTATTTCTAAAAAAGATTGAAACGGTTTGTCCATCGGATAATTCAAAAACCACCGCGACATTAGCTTCATTTCGCAAGATATAAGGTTCTGAAATGGTGAATTTAATAGGTTTAATACCGCCTGTTGAATGTTGATTCATAACTCGCTGTAGTGTTGCCATTCTTAATTCGAGTTTTGAATAAGGTGTTGCCAGTGCATCTAAGATAATCGCGCCATCGCTTGAGTCTATAATTTCACGAACAGTTAACGGGTCAAATAATAATGATTCGCCATTTTTGCGTCTTATTGCATACAGAATGCTATCTAGTGTTGCATTAACAGGCGTTTGTTTTTCATTATTCCAATAGATTCTATTCATGTTTTTTGCTTATTTAGAGAATTAAATTAAACAAAGAATAGCAATATCAAAAGGGCGAAATTATCGGTTTTTCCTATTAGGAAAATGTCGCAATTGAGAAACTTAATGTCATTGATAATAATTTCTTTTGGAGAAAATAAAATGACAGTCAGTAACGCGGCATACCTAAAAACTTTTTACACTGGTATGCAAAATATGGGCAATAAGATTATTTCAAGTGATGCTATGTTTGAAATTATCGGCTACGAAGAAATGGCATTGCTAATCAAGCAATTCCCCGACCCTGTTCTAACTTCACAAGGAGAAATTGAGGTGTCTACTCCCATGGGTGGTGTAATGTACCAACCGCAACAATTAAAAGTAGCGCATCAAGGTTCGATTGCTTTGACAGAAACCATGAAAGGGCATATCTCAGACTTGAACAAGAGCATTAATCTCGATGGTGGGATTTTTTCAGCTTGGATATATGAAGGAACACCACAAACTTATTTGCGCCGAAAAAAGATTTTAAACGCCTTTTTTCAGCTTGATGATGCAGATAGAAACTGGGAAGACCGTTCACAAATTCTTACTTTTACGGGAACGGTATTTTTTAATTATTTTGGCGAAGAAGAAGCAGGAAACTCTAAAGATTATCGCGCAGGTGGCAAGGCTTCACTCGCTATTGGTTCGGGCGTTACACCAAAATCGGGTTATCAAATGCCTAGTGAATTAGTACAACCACCACACCCACATAGTTATCAAGGCGTTTAAAAATGTCTAGCATTGCTGATTTAGTAACACGATTTTCAGAACATGAACGTCCTACTGGAATCGTTTTGCCGCCTGATGTAATGACCTCTCAAGCCATAGCCGCTGTTTTGAAATACAGCGGTTATGGTGACATTGAATCGCGTACTATTGAGCAAATAGACCCTGATACATCATTACCAATTCCATTGCCGATAATTGATGAAACGTGCAATTTGAATAATGCAGAATGGGCGATTATTAGACCTTTATTTTTGCTTTACGTTGAGCGTGAAAATGCGATTTATCTCGAAGCATCGCGTTCTTTAGGTCTTGAAGTATATGGTCGTAGTGTATCTGAAATTTCAGGCGATATAACACAGCTTGAAATGGATTTGCCGCATTTAGCATTCAGTCAGCCGATTATTACCGTTTAAATTATGCGAATTTTGGTCAACAACAAAGAAATACGCGGTGATTTAATTAGATTTGCAGCAATTCGTAATGATGCCGTCCCTATTCCTGTTACGTTAGAAGCTGAAATTTGGATTGATGAAAGTATTGAAAATGGATTAAGTGAAGGAAAAACCATCAAGGCAGGTAATGCCGAAGATGAATTTTGCATTATCAAATCCATCAAAATGACCGACAGAAATTCAACAGGCGAACACGTCATGCAATCAGTGAAAATAATCGCGTTAATTCAAAGTTGTGCGAAAGTGTCATTTGTTAGACAGTCATCAATCATCAAAGAAAGCGCGACATTTTCAGATATTTACAAGG
The DNA here is from genome assembly GCA_903904275.1 of uncultured Pseudomonadota bacterium. Classification (GTDB taxonomy): domain Bacteria; phylum Pseudomonadota; class Gammaproteobacteria; order Methylococcales; family Methylomonadaceae; genus UBA10906. Next base: position 1,030 of record CAIVBX010000068.1, on the reverse strand, counting down.
CATCTGGTGCAACAATAAAAGTCGAAAATGATTTTAAAATTGACCGATTCAATTGTTATATTGGCGAAACACCCAGCTTTCACATTGCACGAGCATTACAAGAGAATGGCGGTATTATTCGATATAAAAAGGGAAAAATGACGTTTTTTAGATTGCCTGATTTATTGAATCAAAAGCCCGTTATTGCCCTGCCTAACAATGCGTCGCATGATATTAAAAGCGGGTTTTCTGAACGCCATGAAGTACAATTTTTCTATTCGATTGATGACAAAGGGCAATTCATTTATGGAAACAAAAATAAAGCACGAACAGCACGCTTTATGCCGTTTATGAATGAGCAGCAATTAAAAAATCTAACGCGGTGCTTAATCAAACGAAAAATAGCGAGAGTTTATTACGATGAAACGATTTGCGCGGGTGATTTAGTTAATGTAGTCGGTTCAAATCCGTTAGTTGTTGTGACTGCCGCTCACGTTGCTAAAAGTGGTACAGACGGCACACCTGCCGAACAATACACAGCACTTTGGCTATCGAGTGTCGAAAATGGATAATGGTAATTTGTCAGGTAGATTTCCTGCTGTCGTGAAATCGTATGATGCAAAAACACGAACTTGTCGTGTTGATATTCCCGCCATCAATAACGGCGGTAATGTTTTTCCCGTTTCTGAAATTGAATATCCAATTGGCGACCGCTCAAAAATGACAGAAATTGAAATTTTAGAAGGTGATTTAGTCTGGGTAGATTTTATTGGCGGTGATTCACGCTATCCAATTATTACGGGGTGGCGAAATCCACGAACAGAAAACGCAATTGATTGGCGAAAATGGCATCATAAAAACATAGAATTATCCGCCGATGAAACGCTAATTATTCAAGCGAAAAAGATACAAATTAAAGGCGATATTGAATTATCGGGCGGTAAATTAACGCATGACGGTACAAATATCAGTAAAACTCACACGCACGGCGGTGTAAAAGCTGGCGGCGACAAAACAAGCAAACCACAATAATTTTTAAGGCGAAACTCAT
>CAIVBX010000067.1 GCA_903904275.1 uncultured Pseudomonadota bacterium | reverse complement strand
GTGAAAGCGAAAACCAAAGCCCTCGAAATGGACGAAAAATTCTTATATCGCGCGGTGAATGAAGGTTTTTCGGGCGGCGAAAAGAAACGTAACGAAATTTTGCAAATGGCGATGCTCGAACCCCAACTTTGCATTTTGGATGAAACCGATTCGGGTTTAGACATTGATGCCTTGCGAATTGTTGCCGACGGCGTGAACGCTTTACGCGCTGAAAATCGCAGTTTTATTATGGTGACGCATTACCAACGCTTGCTTGATTACATCAAACCTGATTTTGTTCACGTTTTAGCCGACGGCAAAATTGTGAAATCAGGCAGCGCGGATTTAGCGTTAGAACTCGAAGAAAAAGGTTATGGTTGGTTGGAGCAAGCATGAGCATTTCATGGTTAAACGATATTCGTCAGCAAGCCCAAAGCCAATTTGAAAAAACAGGTTTTCCTGCATCGAATTTAGAAGATTGGCGTTATACCAACGTTTCGGCGATTGCAAAAAAAGAATTTTCGATTGCGAAATTTGTTGAAGATGTGGATTTTGATGCCGTTGAAAGCGGCAGCGCATTTCATTTCGTGTTTGTGGACGGTTATTTTCGTGAGGAATTATCGAATTTACCCGAAAAAATCACGATTTGTTCAATTAACGACGCACTGAAAAATCACGCGAATTTGTTACAAGCAAAATTTAATCAAGCCATTAAACAAACCCACGGTTTTATTGATTTCAACACTGCAAATTTTACCGATGGTTTGTTTGTTCATCTTCCGAAAAATGCGATTTTGGAAAAGTCTCTACAAATTATTCATATCGCCACGCAAGAAGCGATTTTGCCAACGCGCCACGTTGTGATTTTGGATGCAAACGCGAAAGCTGAATTGATTGAAATGTTTGTTAGCCCTGAAAAAAAGGCTTATTTGACAAATAGCGTTTCAGAGATTTTTGTTGGTGAAAATGCCGATTTGACACTCTACAAAGTCCAGCAAGAAGGCGAAAACGCTTACCATTTTGGTGGCACTTATGTTCAGCAAGAAAAACACGCGCGTTTCACGCATCATAATTTTGCGTTAGGCAGTTTGTTGGCGCGTAGCGATATTGTTAGCGATTTAGAAACGGCGGCAGAATGTGAATTAAACGGACTGTATTTAGGTTCGCAAAATCAGCATCTCGACAATTTAACGCGCATCAATCACAAAGAATCGCACGGAATTAGCCGCGAATTTTACAAAGGCATATTGAACGACCAAGCGCATGGGGTTTTTCAAGGTCGAATTGTGGTCGCTGAAAACGCGCAGAAAATCGATTCGCAAATGAACAACCGTAATTTGTTGTTGTCCAACGAAGCGGAAATTGACACTAAACCGCAACTCGAAATTTATGCCGATGACGTGAAATGCGCTCACGGCGTAACGATTGGGCAACTCGACGAAAAATCAATTTTCTATTTGCAATCGCGTGGCATCGACGAAGAAACCGCGAAACATATTTTGACGTTTGCGTTTGCGAATGAAATGGTTGAGAAAGTTAAAATTACTTCATTAAAAGAAATGTTACAAAACAGTTTGTTACAACGCTTGCCAATTGAATACGGCTTGTAAAAATTGAATGCGGGTTTATTCAACCCGCGTTTTTATTTAAGAATCATCCGTTTCATCTGCTAATTTAATTAAACGTTTTTTCAACGGTTCTAATTCTTCAACTGTTTTCGTCCGAATTGTCGCATGAGCGATTTTGCGACCTTTGCGGGGTGCTTTTTGATACAAATGCAAATGCGCGTTAGGGATTTTTAACACCTCTTCGTTTTCAGGTTTGCCACCGATAAAATTGACCATTGCCACATTGCCAACGGCTGCCGTTGAACCCAAAGGCAAATCTAAAATCGCGCGTAGATGATTTTCAAATTGGCTAGTTTCTGCGCCTTCGATTGTCCAATGTCCTGAATTATGAACGCGCGGCGCGAATTCGTTGGCGACCAATTCACCATCAACTTCAAATAATTCCAATGCCAACACGCCAACATAATCCAAGGCTTTTATCAAACGGGTGGCGTAATCTTCGGCTTTGCTTTGCATAGCATCGTTTTCACGACTTTCCGACACACGCAAAATCCCGCTTTTATGCACGTTTTCAGACAACGGATAAAATGCTAATTCGCCCGAAACGCTCCGCACCGCAACAATGGAAATTTCACGTTTGAAATTCACAAATCCTTCAACAATTGCAGGCAAGCCTTCTAATTTTTGCCACGACGACTTTAAATCTGCCGCCGATTTCAACACCGATTGTCCTTTGCCGTCGTAACCTTGCGTGCGAGTTTTGAGAATCGCGGGATAACCCATTTTTTCCATTGCCGTTTGCAAACTTTCAAGCGTCGTAATGTCCGCATAAGGCGCAGTCGGAATACCCAAATCGTTCAAAAAGTTTTTTTCAACCAAACGGTCTTGCGCGACAGCGAGAGCTTTTGCAGGCGGATAAACTTGGGTGTGTGATTCTAAAAAACTCGCCACTTTGGCAGGGACATTTTCAAATTCATACGTCACGACATCGGCGCGTTTTGCCAGTTCAGCAAGTAAATTTTCGTCATGGTAATCGCCGTGTAAATGACTGCCCAATGTCGTAGCACACGCGCCAACTGATGGGTCTAAAAAAATAAAACGAATGCCTAGCGGATAACCCGCTAACGCAATCATGCGAGCCAATTGCCCGCCGCCTAAAATTCCTACTTTCATTTTAAAAAATCTCCGAACCTTCTTTTTTTGCGTAACATCTCAGTTTATTTTTCATTATTCACGACCTTTATGTTCAAGGGAACAGACTCTAAATAAATCGTATCGGGGCATAAATCAATTTCGTTTGCCCACACAATCGTTCCATGTTCCACACGAACATTGTAAAAATTAGGCGAGTCACGCAAATGTTGAAATACAGGCAAATCTAAGTATTCCGACACGTCAAAAACACGTTGTTCTTGATTTTTAAACGTCACTAATAAGCGGTGAAAGTCGATAACTTCAACGGCTGCAACACGAGGGTTCATACATTTGTCCGTTAGCGTAAAGGGTCGATTTTGAAAATTGGTTCGCCACGCACAGCGAGTTTCCAATCAATCATCAATTCATCTTCGTGAATCGCTATCCACGCCTGAACCATTTTCAATTTTTTCGGCGGCAAGTTGCTTTCGATAACTTCACCATCTGGCAAACTCAGAATGGCATTGAAATCCTGATATTCAACATGGATATGTGGCAAGTTGTGTTGTTGTGTATCTTTGAAATACATCGAAATCAAAATACCGTAAAACATACTAATCGTGGGCATTATTCAATCCTCCGAAATTCATGAACTTTGGTTTTCATTAAGTTTAACAATTCTTACTTTCATGAGTTTTCCTGATTTTGTTAGTTACTACCAAATGCCTTAGCATTATAAAAAGAACGGGCTTGATGATTTTTTCAAAGTTTCCATGTTTAAAAAAATGCGTAACGCTCTACCAATAATTTATATTTTTTGTAGTTAGCTTTATCGTCACGCTCATGGTAGTAATTGAACACTCTCTCTACATTATTTGTTAAACAAGCTCTGACTATATTGCTATACATTTTCTCAAGAGGTTTAACATCACCTCTTTCAATATCAATTTCTTCAAAATCTTCTGTAATGCCATTACTTGAATTTATTGCAATGAATTTTAGCAATTGATAAAGAATCCAAAGATAATTCTCATAAGCTGCAAATGTTGTATCCTCAGGGATTTTACTCAAAACCTCATTGTGTACTTTAAGCAATTCAAAAAACGTATTATCAAATTGCTGTCTTTTTTGTGTTTCGGATTGTTCTTTTAGAATTTTCCGAGTTTCTTGTAATTCTTCTTGTTGTGACAAGTAGGTTTTTAATACGATGATTAAAGCAAGAAAACTTAGAATTGGGTTTAACGTTCCGCCAAAAAAATCGCCGAATGTTCCCCAACGCGCAGCATCTTTTGATAAACAATCGGCTTCGTCACCTGTTGTATTGATGCAAAGGTCTTTACTCAGGTCATACGGAGAAAACTGGAAAAAATAAAAACCAATAACACAAGCCATCACGAGAAAGGCAACTAGAATTACCCAGTTTTTCTTAATCCAGTTTTCATCGTCGCTTTTTGAATCCGCCATCACTCAAACCTCGCGCGGGTCAGAATTCTCCAAAACGGTATCCGTTTGTTGTTGTCTAAATTCTTCTAACGCGCCGCGATATTGCGAATGTTTGTTGCTGATAATTGCCGCCGCGAGCAATGCCGCGTTAATTGCGCCCGCTTTACCAATCGCCAGCGTTCCAACAGGAATTCCCGCAGGCATTTGCACAATCGACAACAATGAATCCATGCCGTTCAAGGCTTTCGATTGCACAGGCACGCCCAAAACGGGAACAGCTGTTTTTGCCGCTGTCATTCCTGGTAAATGCGCCGCGCCACCTGCACCCGCAATAATCACTTCTAAACCTTTGCTTTCCGCGCTTTCGGCGTAAGCGAATAATTTATCAGGCGTGCGATGCGCCGAAACGACTTCAACATCATGCGGAATGCCTAATTTTTCTAATGTTTGTGCGGCAAATTGCATCGTCTCCCAATCAGACGTTGAACCCATGATAATGCCTACGAGTGCAGTCATTTTGTTTCCTTAAAATTTTCTAAATTCAAAATATCCAACATTACCTCGACATTCAAGTCGGAATCATTCAACGCTGGAATGTAACGATAGTTTTCACCGCCTGCTTCGTGGAAAATTTTCTTATTTTCCATCGCAATTTCTTCAAGTGTTTCTAAACAATCAACCGCAAAACCTGGGCAAACTACATCGACATTTTTCACACCTTCTTTTGGCAGAGCTTGCAACGTGTCCACGCAATACGGTTTTAACCATTCGGCTCTGCCAAAACGCGATTGAAAAACAAGCCGCCATTCATTTGCTTGCAATCCTAATTTGTCGGCTAACAATTGCGCCGTTTTTTGGCATTGATAAAAATACGGGTCGCCTTTTTTGGTTAGCAATTCGGGCAAACCGTGAAACGACATAATCAACAATTCATTTTTCGGTTTTTCGCGCCACGCGGTTTCAATGGATTCAGCCAACGCAGAAATATAGCGTTCGTTTTGATGATAATCACTGATAAAACGAAAGCTCGGCAAATGCCACCAAGTGTTTAATTCATTCGTCAACGTATCATAAACAGGTGCGGCAGTGGTTGAAGAATACTGTGGGTAAAGTGGCAAAATAATAATTTCATTCACACCTTGCTGTTTGAATTGTTGCAAGCGCGTTTTCATCGACGGTTCGCCATACGTCATCACATAATCAACCACCACGTTTTGCAAACTGAATTTTGCTGCAACTTTTTCACTCAATTGGCGCGTGTAAAATGTCAACGGCGAACCTTTTTCAGTGTCCCAAATTTTCGCGTAGGCTTTCGCGGATTTTTTTGGACGAAATGGCAGAATAAAACAATTCAAAATCAGCCACCATAATGGACGTGGAATGTTCACGACGCGCTTATCACCTAAAAAATCTTTCAAAAATTTTCGCACAGCTGACGAAGTTGGCGCAGTCGGTGAACCTAAATTCGCAAGCAAAACGCCGATTTTTTTATCTGCCATTTCAAATAAGCCTAGCGATTGATTAAGTTCAAAAACTCAGAGCGAGTGCTGATGTCTTTACGGAATATCCCTTTCATCGCCGACGTTGTCATGACTGAATTTTGTTTTTCAACGCCGCGCATCATCATGCACAAATGTTTGGCTTCAATCACAACCGCAACGCCGCGTGCGCCTGTGGCTTTTTCGATTGCATCCGCGATTTGACTGGTGAGTTTTTCTTGGATTTGCAAACGACGCGCAAACATATCAACTACGCGAGCAATTTTCGATAATCCTAAAACTTTGCCGTTTGGCAAATAACCAACGTGGCATTTGCCGATGAATGGCAACAAATGATGTTCGCAAAGTGAATACAATTCGATGTCTTTCACAATCACCATGTCTTCACTGTCAGCGGTGAAAATCGCACCGTTTAAAACTTCATCTAAGGTTTTTTCATAACCATTGTTTAAAAATTTAAACGCTTTCGCCGCACGTTTTGGCGTATCAATTAAGCCTTCGCGGGTTAAATCTTCGCCGACGGCTGAAATAATTTGCGCGTAATGGGCTTCCATCTCTTTCATAAACTGTAAATCTCAAAATAAAAATAATTAAAAAATGTTTAAAAGTTTAGCATTTTCTTTGCACACTTTGTTTGACTATAGTGAGATTTGTTTTTTAGATGTTAAAAATCGACTGATTACGTTTAGCCAAAACTTGCCACTTCGACGTTTAAACATTGTGAAACGTAATAATCGCCTTCGCGGTAAATGAGATATTTTAGGTTTTTCATTATTGTGCTTAGGTCATCGACTTTTGTTGAACTGATAAACAATGATTTTAATGCCAAGCGTATCAGCTAAGTTTTGCAATGTTAGAGGTAGGTTTCGTTCTACAATAAGAACAGCTCTCGCTGTAGGAGGAATCATTAACGCTTTTTGCTCCGCTCGTAACAAGGATTGATATTTTACGCATTGAAATATCCCACGATTTATATCTTCGTCATTAGATATGATTGATTTTATTTCAACACCTAAATACTTAGAATCATTTTTAAACACAATATCGGCTTTGTCGGCAGATGGAAAAAGATATTCCGTAATACCTTTATTGCTGGAATTTGCTAAACCCAAAATTTGCGGATTGTCTGCTATGAATTGCTTTAAATTTTTGTGTTCTTCACTTTCAGATTCAGAAGACCAACCACCTCTTGAAGGCTTACTCACTTCCAGTTCAGTGTCGTCATATTCCACACTATTTCCAATGGGTTTCAATCCATATTCTTCTAATAGCTCATCCCAGTGTTCATACGCAAAAATATCAGCGTGAATTTCATCTACAATCGCTCTTTTATCGTTAATATCGAAACTTCTATCTGTGCAATTACAATATCTTTCTAAATACCAATCAACTCCATGACCTGGTAATTGAGTATTTTTGTTGATAACAAGAGCATTGATTGGTGGAATAGGATGCTCCCATGTTTCCTCTGTTTCAATAAGTGCGCTACCTATTGCCCCCGCAGGATAACCATATTGAACAACCATCACATGATGTCCCCAGCCCCTATCTACAATCTCTTTATCTAATTGACTATAAGTTATTGTCCGTCCATTTTTCGCACACCAAACTAATAAAGGTAGAGATGTACGAGCCGTGTATTTTGTCCATCTATCACCAATTAAGGCATCAGGTAATGGCATTTTTGTTCTCCAATTTTTAACGTTATAACCAACAAGTAGCGAGCCTTAAAAACTCTCTCGCTACTCATCCAAAATTACAAAACCTTAAACCTCGTGATAAATCGCCGCGCCTTCGTTTAAGAATTCTTGCGATTTTTCGTCCATGCCAAGTTTTAACGCTTCTGCTTCGGCAACGCCTTTTGCGTTGGCATAATCACGCACATCTTGGCTGATTTTCATCGAACAGAAATGCGGGCCACACATCGAACAGAAATGCGCGACTTTTGAAGATTGTTTTGGCAAGGTTTCATCGTGGAATTCACGCGCTTTTTCAGGGTCTAAACCGATGTTGAATTGGTCTTCCCAACGGAATTCAAAACGTGCTTTTGACATCGCATTATCCCGCGCTTGTGCGCCTGGATGCCCTTTGGCTAAATCTGCCGCATGCGCCGCGATTTTGTAAGTCACAATGCCTTCGCGCACATCTTGTTTATTTGGCAACCCTAAATGTTCTTTTTGCGTGACATAACACAGCATCGCGCAACCGTACCAACCGATATTTGCCGCGCCAATCGCTGATGTAATGTGGTCATAACCTGGGGCAATATCAGTCGTGAGAGGCCCTAAGGTATAAAAAGGAGCTTCACCACATTCTTCAAGTTGTTTGTCCATGTTGACTTTAATCATGTGCAACGGAACGTGTCCAGGGCCTTCAATCATGGTTTGCACATCGTGTTTCCACGCGATTTTTGTGAGTTCGCCGAGCGTTTCAAGTTCGCCAAATTGCGCCGCATCATTCGCGTCATAAATCGAACCTGGACGCAAACCGTCACCCAATGAAAACGCCACGTCGTAGGCTTTCATGATTTCGCAAATTTCTTCAAAGTGCGTGTACAAGAAACTTTCGGTGTGATGGGCAAGACACCATTTCGCCATAATCGAACCACCGCGCGACACGATGCCTGTCATCCGTTTAGCAGTTAATGGAACGTGATGCAAACGCACACCTGCATGAATCGTAAAATAATCCACGCCTTGTTCGGCTTGTTCAATCAACGTGTCGCGGAAAATTTCCCACGTTAAATCTTCGGCTTTGCCATTCACTTTTTCGAGAGCTTGATAAATCGGCACAGTGCCAATCGGCACAGGCGAATTACGCAAAATCCATTCGCGGGTTTCATGGATATTTTTGCCCGTCGATAAATCCATAATCGTGTCGCCGCCCCAACGAATGCCCCAGAGCATTTTTTCGACTTCTTCTTCAATCGACGACGTGACCGCAGAATTACCCAAATTACCGTTAATTTTCACTAAGAAATTACGTCCGATAATCATCGGTTCAAGTTCAGGATGATTGATGTTGCAGGGAATAATCGCTCGACCACGCGCCACTTCGTCACGCACAAATTCTGGCGTAATCACGTCAGGAATCGACGCACCAAATGAATCGCCAGGATGTTGGTCTTTCCAAAGTTCACGCATTTCTTCCATTTTTTGGTTTTCGCGGATGGCGATAAATTCCATTTCAGGCGTGATGATGCCTTGACGTGCGTAGTGCATTTGGGAAACGTTTTTGCCTGCTTTGGCGCGACGTGGTTTGCGAACTAACTCAAAACGTAATTCGTCTAAACTTTTGTCGGCTAAACGTTCTTTACCATATTCTGAACTCGGTTCAGGTAATTCTTCGGTGTCGTCACGTTCTTCAATCCACTTTGCGCGTAAGGCTGTTAAGCCTTTTTTCAAATCGACTTCCACATTTGGGTCGGTATAAACACCAGACGTGTCATAAACATAAAGCGGGGCATTTTTTTCTGTGCCGAAATGGGCGGGCGTGTCAGAAAGCGTGATTTTACGCATTGGCACTTGAATGTCAGGGCGTGAGCCTTGAACGTAGATTTTTTCTGATGCGGGATACGAATCGATTTTGATATTGCTTGCGCTCATGTTTACTCTCTAAAAAATAAAAAGAAAAAGCGCAAGAAAGTTTTTTGAGGCTTTCCTACGCTGGGATTAACCAGATTCAGGTGATAAGGGTTTAATCTCAGCCTTGAAAATCAAAGCACCCCTAGCCGTTATGGATGGCGGTAAAGTAATGGATAAATAGGCGAATTGCAAACCCACAAATTGTATGATTTAAAGAGAATTGATTATGAAAAATCAAAGATGTTCTCTAAAATTCGTCAATTCACTGTAATTTTTATTTTCAAACTTTTACGAGACAAACAAAAATGACTTTATCGATTCATGATTATGCGACTTTAACTGACGAAGAATGTGACGCGCGAATTGTTACCGCAAAAGAAAAATTAGGCGAACGTTGTGTCATTTTAGGACATCACTATCAACGTAATGAAGTGTTTAAACACGCTGATTTTTCAGGTGATTCGTTAAAACTTTCCAAAGATGCTGCGCAATCTAACGCTGAATTTATCGTTTTTTGCGGCGTGCATTTTATGGCGGAAGTGGCTGACATTTTGTCACGTCCAGACCAAATTGCGATTTTGCCAGATTTAGCCGCAGGTTGTTCAATGGCGGACATGGCGAATTTGATGAAAGTGAATCAATGTTGGTCAGAACTCGCGCAAGTTTTGGACGTTGAAAACGACGTTACACCTGTGACGTACATCAATTCAGCGGCGGATTTAAAAGCGTTTTGTGGTGAACATGGTGGCATCGTTTGTACGTCATCAAATGCAGAAAAAATTTTAGAATGGAGTTTTTCACGTCGTGAAAAAGTGTTGTTTTTCCCAGACCAACATTTAGGACGTAATACCGCGCATCGAATGGGAATGCCGTTAGATGAAATGGTCGTTTGGGATTTCACAAAACCCTTAGGCGGCTTAACTGTCGAAGAAATCAAAAAAGCGAAAATGATTTTGTGGAATGGTTTTTGTTCAGTGCATCAAATGTTTAAACCTGAACATATTGATAATTTCCTCGCGCAATATCCCGAAACAAAAGTGATTTCACATCCTGAAAATTGTTTTGAAGTTTGTCAAAAATCTGATTTTGTCGGTTCAACAGAATTTATTTTAAAAACGGTTCGCGCTTCTGAAAAAGGCACGCGCTGGTTAGTTGGAACAGAATTGAATTTAGTGAATCGTTTAGCCGAGGAATGTGAAAAAGACGACAAAAAAATTCATTTTATGTCGCCGATGATTTGTATGTGTTCGACGATGTTTAGAACTGACCCGCAGCATTTGGCGTGGGTTTTGGAAAATTTAGTCGCGGGAAATGTGGTGAATCAGATTTCAGTTGCTGAAAAAGAGGCGCGTTTAGCAAAAGAAGCCTTAAACAATATGTTAGCGGTGGTTTAAAAATGACAGCTTACGAAGAAAGTAAAACAGCTCGCCGTGTGGTGGCGGTGGTGTATTTGGTTTTTATGGCGTTCATTTTGGGCGGAACGTATTTGTCGCAACACGGAGTTTTCTAACATGACACCTTCGCAACAAACCGAATTAGAAGCGGCGGCATTTCGCCGTTTAGTTTCACATTTACAAGAACATACCGAAGTCCAAAATATCGAGTTGATGGTTCTGGCTGATTTTTGCCGTAATTGTTTGGCGAAATGGATTGCCGCCGCCGCAGATGAAAATGGTGTTGAAATGAATTATGAACAAGCGCGTGAAATGATTTATGGAATGCCTTACAGTGAATGGAAAGACAAATTTCAAACTGAAGCGACCCCTGAACAGCTCGCCGCTTATGATGCAAAGAAGAAAAAGGAATTGTAAAAATGACTGCAAAATATGATGCGATGTTCTCTGGTGTAATCGGTCAAGATTACGATATGCTCAATTTGATTTGTCCGCTTGCGACAAAAATGAGCCATTTAGTTGGTGAAACGCTTAAAAATTATGCCGCTTCAAAAACCGAAAAATTAAATGTGGTTGAATTAGGCGGTGGCACAGGAATTACGACATTGGCGTTATTAAATGCGAGTGAAAATACACAAATTTTAAGCATCGACAATGAACCTGTAATGCAAAATCAAGCAAAGAAAAGTTTGGCTGCTTGGGTTGAAAAAGGTCAACTTTCATTTTCAGAAAATGACGCGCTGACCGCGTTGAAAAATTTGCCTGATAACAGCGTTGATGTGATTGCATCAGCTTACACATTGCACAACTTTTTGAATACTTATCGTACTGACGTAGTTGTTGAAATGTTTCGTGTTTTAAAAACAGG
>CAIVBX010000066.1 GCA_903904275.1 uncultured Pseudomonadota bacterium | reverse complement strand
CGCAAACATCAAGAAAATTGCGCCTTTCATGACCAAAGACGCAATCACAAAAAACGCAAAAATTAACAACGCTTTTGCCAGTATAAATACTGGCAAACACAGTAAAAATAACCAAAGTGCAATCCGAATTAGCATTTAATAATGCGGCGGAATTTCATGTTGTTGCGTGGAATCGTCTGGCATTTTCGTTGCCAAACTTTTTACACGTTCATTCACATTTTTAAAAGCAATTTCAAGACGGTCAATTTGTTGCTGTTGCTTGGCGATAATGTCATTCAAGATTTGCAACAAATCTTCTTGATATGACACTTTGATTTCTAATTCCATCAAACGATTTTCCATCATTTAGTCGTCGCCTAATTGCGTTAATAATTCGGCTTGATGTTCACTGATTAACGGTTCAATGACTTGTTCTAACGAGCCGCTCATAATGTCATCGAGTTTATAAAGCGTTAAGTTAATTCTATGGTCTGTCAAACGACCTTGCGGATAATTGTAAGTACGAATGCGTTCACTGCGGTCGCCGCTTCCAACTTGTAATTTTCGTAACGACGATTGTTCAGAATGTTGTTTTTCTTGTTTTGCTGAAAGAATCCGTGACGCTAACAGCGACATCGCCCGCGCTCTATTTTTATGTTGTGAGCGTTCGTCTTGGCATTCGACAATTGTTCCTGTTGGAATGTGCGTAATTCGGATTGCGGATTCTGTTTTGTTAATATGTTGACCACCCGCACCCGATGCGCGAAAGGTATCCACTTTTAAATCGGCGGGATTGATGTCGATGAAATCAATTTCTTCCACTTCAGGCATAATCGCAACTGTGCAAGCAGACGTATGAATTCGACCTTGAGATTCGGTTTCGGGAACACGTTGCACACGGTGTGTGCCTGATTCAAATTTTAATTGTGAATACACATCACGTCCTGAAACACGCAAAATAATTTCTTTATAACCGCCGTGTTCGCCTTCGCTTTCGTTGATAATTTCAGTTTGCCAGCCTTTTTTTTCTGCAAAACGTTGATACATTCGCGCTAAATCACCCGAAAAAATCGCCGCTTCGTCGCCACCTGTTCCCGCTCGAACCTCTAAGAAAATGTTGCGCGTGTCGTTTGGGTCTTTTGGCAAAAGTAAAACTTGCAATTCTGTTTCTAAATTTTCGATGTCATTTTCGGTTTCGCTAATTTCATCTTTTGCCAATTCGCGCATTTCTGGGTCGCTGTCATTTGCCATTTCTTTTGCGGCGGCAAGCGATTTTAACAGCGATTCATAACGTTTATAGCAATCAACCAATGGGCTAATTTGCGCGTATTCTTGGCTCAAAGAACGGAATTTATTTTGATTTGCTTGTGTTTCTGGTTCAGAAAGTAACGCCGAAATTTCGTCGTGGCGTTCACACAAGTTTTGTAATTTTTGTTCTATCGATGGTTTCATTTATTAAGATGGATTAAGTTGAAAAATTTCTAATGCAGCGGTTAATAAATCGTGGCGTTCATTTTCTGCCGCGATTCGTAATTGTGTGCTGGGTGTATGCGTTAATTTATTTGTCAAAGTATGTGCTAAACGTTGCAATGCAATTTCAGCCTTTATGCCGTTATTTAATGAATTTAAGGCTTTTTGTAAGGCTTCATCACGGAAAATTTCTGCCTGTGAACGATAATCTTTAATGAGCGATTGTGCGCCTTGTGCGCGTAACCATGCTAAAAAATAATCGACTTGCGTATCGATAATTTCTTCGGCTTGTTCAGCGGCTTGGCGACGCGATTGCATATTTTGTTCAATCGTATGTTGTAAATCATCAACGGTGTACAAATACACGTCAGCTAATTGTTCAACTTCAGCTTCAATATCACGCGGCACAGCTAAATCAACCATAAATATCGGTTTGCGTTTGCGTTTTTTTAATGCACTTTCAACACTGCCTTTTCCTAAAATCGGCAATGTACTTCCTGTTGATGCAATCACAATATCGGCTTCTGCCAAATGATTCGGAATTTCTGCCAAACTGATTGCGTAGCCGTTAAATTGTGCAGCGAGCGTGTGTGCTTTTTCAAAAGTTCGATTGGCAATAATAATGCGTCCGATGCCTTGTTGACTTAAATGGCGGGCGGTTAATTCAATCGTTTCTCCCGCGCCAATTAACAATGCCGTTTGTTCGCTGAGTTTATCAAAAATTTGTTGCGCTAATTGAACCGCCGCAAATGCCACTGAAACGGGACTTGAACCAATTGCCGTGTCTGTTCTGACTTTTTTTGCTGCTGTGAATGTATGTTGAAATAATTTTCCGAGTAATTTGCCAATTGTTCCTGCATCGCACGCGGTTTGATAAGCGGTTTTCATTTGCCCCAAAATTTGCGGTTCGCCCAAAATCATCGAATCTAAACCGCACGCAACGCGAAAAATATGACGAATGCTGTCGTTGTCAGTGTGCGAGTACAAATAAGGCGTTATATCTTGCGATGCTAAATTTTTATTTTGAGCAATCCAATCAACAAGCAAATTTTTATTATCTGATTGCGTGGTGCAATAAAATTCAGTGCGATTACACGTTGATAAAATTGCAGCTTCATTTATACCATTCACGCACAATAAATCCTGTAACGCATTCGGTAAAATATCTGCTGAAAATGCCAAACGTTCACGAATCGCAACGGGGGCCGTGTTGTAATTGATGCCAAGAGCGAGAAGAGTCATTAAGTAAAAAAGGGTATGTGAAGACAGCTTTATTACGGCTATTCTAAGAAATCTAGCGTGGTTATCCAACTGTAAAAAATCAGGATTCTAATTTAGGCGCGTTTTCTGCTACGCTATTAGGCAAAATCATACTCCATCATGAACTAGGAACAAGCGTGTTAAAGCTCCCACTTTTATCCGTTATCAGCGTTATTTTATTAGGTAGTTGCGCTGTTGAACCAGAAAAAATAGAAAATACTGAAACCGTTGCACCTGAAACGATTACATTACAATCTGAAAAAATTGAAACACCAAAATCAGATTTACCACCACTGGAAGCAAAAACAGCAATTGACCCAGATGTCATGTATTTGTTGTTAGCCGCCGAACTCGCTACGCAACGTCAACAATATGGTTTAGCTTATGAAGCCTATATGGAATTGACGAAGCGCGTAAAAGACCCCAAATTTGCAGAACAAGCCGCAAAAATGGCATTGCAAATCAAAGATTCGCGCAAAACAACGGATGCTATTTCGGCATGGATGAATCAAGAACCCAAAAATGTCACGGCTAAAAAAGTTGCGGCTTTAAATGCGTTGCGTGGAAAAGATAAAAAAGCTGCCGTAAAAGAATTAAATGCGTTGTTGAGTGCCGAACCTGAAAACTTTGAAAATGCGTTGCTTGAATTGAGCAGCATTTTACAAAAAGAAGGCAAAGAAAAATTTGTTTATGACACGTTAGAAACATTGTCAGCGAAAACAACGAGTAATAAACCTGTGATTTATTTTGTGCAGGCATTACTTTCGATGCAAATGAAAAATAACACGCAAGCTGAAAATAAAATTGAGCAAACGTTGGCGTTGCAACCTGATTGGGAACACCCACTTTTGATTCAAGCGCAATTAGCCGTCATTACAAATGATTTAGTTCGTGCAAAAATACTTTTAAATTCGGCTCTTTTGAAACATCCGAATAACTTAACATTTAAAAAATTACTTGCTCAAACTTTGATTAAAACGAGTGAATATGACGCCGCAGCGGATATTTACCAATCGTTAGTTACTCAAAGTCCGAAAGATGGTGAGAATTATATTGCGTTGGCGTTAATCAATTTGCAACTTAATCGTGATGCTAATGCTGAAACTATTTTAAAAACACTTGCAGAGCAATCTGAATGGACTTCGCAAGCAAATTTTTATCTCGGCAAAATTGAAGAGAAACATAATAATTCCGTAGCGGCAATTGCACTATTTGATAAAGTTACTGATACCAGTTTTTCATTAGATGCTGGTATTTCAGCGATTAACTTGTTAGCAAAAGATAAAAAATATGCAGATATTGATGCACGATTAGAAATATTAGTGAAAAAATTTCCCGCGCAAAAATTACGATTTGTGTTGATGCAGTCGGGTTTATATAACCAACAAAATCAAGTTGAAAAAGCCTTTGATTTACTCAGTGAAACATTGTTGCAAATGCCAGATGAAAAGGATTTGCTTTATACCCGTGCGTTAGTTGCTGAACATTTGGGGAAATTAGACGTATTGGAATCGGATCTAAAAAAAGTTTTAGCAAAAGATCCAAATAATGCCGAATCGTTGAATGCGTTAGGTTATACGTTGTTGAGTGATTCTAAACGTTATCACGAAGCCGAAAAATATCTGCAACGAGCGATTAAGTTACAACCAAATGAACCCGCAATTATGGACAGTTTTGGTTGGTTACAATTTAAATTGGGCAATTACCCACAAGCTGCTAAATACCTACAATCAGCGTATGAGAAACAAAATAGTGGTGAAATTGCCGCGCATTTATGTGAAGTACTTTGGGAAATGAATAAAAAAGAAGACGCGCAGAAATTATTTGATGAAGCGTTAAAAACGTCACCTGACGATGCAGATTTGTTAAATTTCAAGAAACGCTTTTTGGAGTAATGGTGCGTGAAAAAAACTCTTTTGTTAGTAGGAATTTTGGCACTGCCTGCGTGTTCAGTGTTCAATACAATACCTGAAATGGCATATCAGCCAACTAATGCACAAAATGAACTCTATGATTTGCATCGATGGGCATTTGAAGGACGTATTGCCATTACGAATAAAAATGACGGATGGAATGCAAATATCAACTGGGAACATTCACCAACAGAAGATTTGATTAAATTATCTGGACCATTAGGACAGGGTGGGGCGTTGATTCAAGTGAACGCAAGTGGTGTGACGATTGATCAAGGCGGTGGTGATGTGAAATCATCGGCAGATATTGAAAATTTTATCAATCAACAAGTTGGTTTATCTGTTCCTGTAAATTCATTGCGTTATTGGGTGGTTGGTTTACCTGATAAGTCGCAAACGGCAAGCACAATTGAAAAAGGTTTTGAGCAAGTTGGTTGGAAAAATCAGTATAAAACAATGCAACCTGTTGGCAGTTATGTTTTGCCGCGCAATATGACGGTTACAAGTGAAACGGTAAAATTAAAATTGTTTATCGATCAATGGATATTAGATGACAAACGAAAATAAGGTTTTTCAGTGGGGCAAAAAATATCCTGCACCTGCAAAATTAAATTTGATGCTACGAATTGTTGGGCAGCGTGAGGACGGATACCATTTGTTACAAACGGTTTTTCAATTTGTGGAGTTGTGTGATTGGTTGTCATTTTTGCCGAATGATTCAGATGAAGTTGTGTTGGAAAATGCGATTTCAGATGTTGAAAATTCAGACAACTTAATCGTTAGAGCTGCGAATTTATTGAAATCTGAGACAGGTTTTTCGGGTGGTGTACGAATTCAGCTGGAAAAAAATTTGCCAATGGGTGGTGGTTTAGGTGGTGGTAGTTCGGATGCAGCGACGACTCTTGTTATTTTAAATTCGTTATGGAATTTACAATTATCGCGTGAAAAATTGATGGCATTTGGGTTGTTATTGGGCGCAGATGTGCCGATTTTTGTCTTCGGCAATGCCGCCTGGGCGGAAGGTGTTGGCGAAAAAATAACTCAAATAAACCTTAAAGAACAATGGGTTTTGATTATAAAGCCTGATTGCCATGTCAATACAAAAGAAATTTTTTCGGCGAAGGATTTGACACGAAATAGCAAATCGATAACAATAGACGAATTCAACGCAGGACAAGTTAAAAACGATTGTCTCAGCGTGGTTTGTAAGCATTATGAAGCAATTGAAAAAGCATTGTGTGATTTGAGTGTTTTTTCTGAAGCAAGATTAACAGGGACAGGAGCATGTATTTTTGCGCTGTTTAATTCTAAAAGTCTTGCCATTGAGGCAGAGCTTACACTTAAGGACAAGTGGCAAACTTATCTCACTAAAGGTTGTAATAAATCACCCTTATTTACCTAATCTGAAGTTGTGGATTTTGTAAAACAAAAATTGGGTCGTCGCCAAGCGGTAAGGCACGGGGTTTTGATCTCCGCATACCAAGGTTCGAATCCTTGCGACCCAGCCAACTATACTACGCTAATCCATTCAGGAGTATTTATGAGTGACACCAATTTAATGGTGTTTTCTGGAAATGCTAACCTAGCTTTGTCTGAAGGCATAGTAAAAAAACTCAATATGCGTCTCGGCATGGCCACACTTGGTCGTTTTAGCGACGGAGAAATTGCTTTTGAAGTTGAAGAAAACGTGCGAGGAAAAGAAATTTTTGTTATTCAACCAACATGTTCCCCGACTAACGAAAATTTAATGGAATTGCTTGTGATGATTGACGCACTGAAGCGTGCTTCAGCTGCAAAAATCACCGCAGTTATGCCTTATTATGGTTACGCAAGACAAGATAGACGTTCTCGTTCAGCACGAGTTTCAATTAGCGCAAAATTAGTTGCTAAGATAATTGAGCAATCAGGTGCAAACAGTGTTTTGACGATTGACTTGCATGCTGATCAAATTCAGGGTTTTTTTGATATCCCAGTTGATAATGTCTATTCATCACCGCTTTTACTCGGTGATATTTGGCGGCAACAGTACGAAAATTTAATTGTCGTTTCGCCCGATGTGGGTGGTGTAGTTCGTGCAAGAGCTTTAGCCAAGCGGCTCGGTGACGCAGATTTAGCGATTATTGATAAACGTCGCCCCAAGGCAAATGTTTCAGAAGTGATGCATATTATCGGCGATGTTTCTGGACGAACCTGTATTTTGGTTGACGATATCGTGGATACTGCAGGTACGCTTTGCCATGCAGCAAGTGCCTTAAAAAAACACGGAGCCCTTAACGTTGTCGCATACTGTACACACGCTGTTTTGTCTGGAGCAGCAATGACAAATTTACGTCATTCAGAACTCGATGAACTTGTTGTTACAGATACAATTCCGCTTAGTCAAGAAGCAATAGAGCTAGGAAAAATTCGACAATTAAGCGTAGCTGAAATGCTCGCAGAAACAATTAGGCGCATTTCGGCTGGCGAATCTGTCAGTTCGATGTATGTGGATTAAAAACTAACATAACGTGCAAACACAGCACAAGGTAATTGAAAATGTCTAATGTATTTGAATTTGTTGCAGAAAGTCGCACAAGCACAGGTAAAACTGCTGCAAGAGCATCGCGTCGCGGTGGTAACGTTCCAGCCGTAGTTTATGGACACGGCGAACCACAAATGATTGTGCTTAATCACAATGAAGTTGTGAAGCATTTAGCGCATGAAGAAGTTTATTCGCACATTTTGGATTTGACGATTGACGGTAAAACTGAAAAAGCAATTTTAAAAGGTGTGCAACGTCACCCTGCAAAAGTTCGCGTTTTGCATTTGGATTTTTTGCGTATTGATTTGAATGATCGTATTAAAGTTCATGTTCCATTGCATTTCACCAATGAACACACGGGCGTTGGCGGTAAAAAAGGTGGCGTTGCAACGCACACAAGGACTGACGTTGAAGTTTTCTGTTTACCAGCTTATTTGCCCGAATTTATTGAAGTTGATTTAGCGAATTTGGACATTGGTCATTCTATCCATTTGTCAGAATTGAAATTGCCTGCAAACGTGCAAATTGTAGAATTAATACACGGTGCTGATCACGATGTAGCAGTAGTTTCAATGCAAGCTGCGAAAGTAGTAGCAGAATAATTTGTTGTGATTAAGTTAATTGTTGGTCTGGGAAATCCAGGGCAAGAATACGAAAAAACCCGGCACAATGCTGGGTTTTTGTTTTTAGATTATTTGTATTCTAGTGCATGGTTAAATGAACCGCGTTTTAATGGTCAAACTGCGATTTTAAACGTGGGTACTCAGCAGATTCGCCTGTTGAAACCGATGAATTTTATGAATCGTAGTGGGCAATCTGTTGGTAATGTCGTGCGTTATTACAAAATCAATCCCGATGAAATTTTAGTTGTTCATGATGAATTGGATTTTAAAGCAGGTGCAGTTAAGCTAAAAAAAGGTGGTGGTCACGCAGGGCATAATGGTTTACGTGATATTATTGCACATTTAAATAGTAACGATTTTTATCGGTTGCGAATCGGCATTGACCGCCCTAGTTCAAGTCAGCAAGTTGCGAATTATGTGTTGTCTGCGCCAAATAAATTTGAAATGGAAAGTATGTTTCATGCCTTTAATGACGTGACACCTTATTTCAAGCAGATTGTTTCGGATGATATTGCGAAAGCAATGAACGGATTAAATGCAAAGAATTAAAGTTATTTGTTGACAAAGCTATTTTCATCAAACATAATGGCAAAATGCTCAGGAGGGGTTCCCGAGCGGCCAAAGGGATCAGACTGTAAATCTGCCGGTTCTACCTTCGGAGGTTCGAATCCTCCCCCCTCCACCAAATATATGTCAAGCGGGTGTAGTTCAATGGTAGAACTCCAGCCTTCCAAGCTGATCACGTGGGTTCGATTCCCATCACCCGCTCCATAATCTATCAGTTAGGCTCATATAGCTCAGTAGGT
>CAIVBX010000065.1 GCA_903904275.1 uncultured Pseudomonadota bacterium | reverse complement strand
TTGCGGAAATCCCCTTGATGTTGGGTTGCATCAGCACGAGTCGATAATCGTCCTTCAACGGCAGCGGCAGATAACATTTCAGCATCTTTCACAAGGCTATTAACCGCATCGATACAGGTGTTGAGGTTATTTTTCAAGATGTTGAAATCACCATTGTATCGGTCAGTAATTTTGGCAGGAATTGCGCCTTTCGAGATGTTATCAACGTAATCTGCTGCGACATTTAACGGATTGATGACTGCATCGAGCGTGTTATTAACACCCTCCACAATTTTGCGGAAATCCCCTTGATGTTGGGTTGCATCAGCACGAGTCGATAATCGTCCTTCAACAGCAGCAATCGAAAGCATATTCGCATCGTTAATCAAGGCTTGAATGTTCTTTTTAAGTAATACTAACCATTCATGAATTTGGTCTTTATCAGAGGCTTTTGCCATTTCAGCCGTTAAATCACCACTGGAGATTTTAGTTACATAAGCAACCAAATCAGTCAACCAGCTGTGAATACCGTTGATAGTGTCCTTCATGTCTTTGTGTTCACCAAAGCATTCGATTTCAACTTTGTCGCGTAAATCACCGCCATGAATAGAACGCAACACGCGATTACCTTCTACCATTGGTAATAAAATAGCATCTAACATCGTGTTTAATGCGTTTAACATTTCTGATTGAGCTGATGTGACATTAGCTCTTTCTGATAATGAACCTTTTTCAAATGCCTTTGTCAGGCGGACAACTTCTGATAATACAGCGGCTTGTTCTGACATGTTAATATCCTCATTTTTTGAAACGGTTTTTGGTTTCGCCTTAACTGTTGCAATTTCGGCATTTTCTGTGTTTTCAGTTTCCTGTTCGTCAACCCATTTAAGCGGATCATTTAATGAATCAGGACGATAATTTGTCGTTTTTTTGTTATCTGTCATAATTTTGTCTTTAAAAACGTTTAACCAATAATTCGTCAGCGAATAGGCGTTTACGCCCAATCTTTGAGAGCATAATCCAAAATACTCGCTGCATACGTTGGAGCTTTGGCAATAATCCAATTAGAACAAGGCATTAAATATGCCATGCTTGAATTCCAAAAGGGATGGTATTAACAATCACTATTTTTAACTGCAGATAAATTTTGCAAATCAATCACATGATGAGAAATCAAGTGTTCAACATTGAGTAAAATTGCCACTTTATTTCCCTGTTTTCCCAAACCACGAATTACACCTGTATTGTCATGATTTGCGCCAAATTGCGGTGGCAGGTCAATTTGCTCCGCAGGAATTTCCATGACTTCATTGACATTATCCACAATCAAACCGATTAAAATTCCATTGCTATCTAATACGATAATAACGGTGCGTTCGGTATAGGGTTCTTCGTGCATATTAAAACGGCGGCGCACATCCATTACAGGAATGACTTTACCGCGCAAATTGATAACGCCTTTTATGAATGCGGGAACATCTGGCACTTCCATTACCCGTTGCATTCCAACAATTTCAGTCACATAGTTGATACTAATGCCATATTCCTCACTTCCTAAACCGAAAGTCAGGTACATATCGTTAATGTCGTTTTCGTCATTGAAAACTAAATCCACCGATTGGTTATCTACTGCTCTGCGATGCTGATTTTCTGAATCGTAATTTGTTGACATAATTTTTCCTGCTGTGAGTGCGCTGGGGTTATCGGCTAATTAAACGAATTTATAAGTAAATTGGGGATTTTTTCGAGTGGTGCAATTTTATCTGCCGCACCTAAACTAATGGCGACTTGCGGCATTCCAAATACGATACAAGTTGCTTCATCTTGCGCGAATGTTTTACCACCTGCTTGTTGAATGGCTTTTAAACCTGCTGCGCCATCTTTACCCATTCCCGTCAAAATGGCTGCGGCGACATTTCGTCCAGCCGCTTTGGCGACAGAATGAAACATGACATCGACTGACGGACGACTATAATTCACTTCGTCACCTTCTTTTAATGCAATGCGATATTGTCCACCTGAACGAATTACAGTCGTATGCAACATGCCACCAGGTGCAAGTAAAACTTGTCCTTGCATGATACGGTCACCATCTTGTGCTTCTTTAACACGCATTTTGCATGAATTATTTAAACGCTCTGCAAACGTTGAGGTAAAACCTGCTGGCATGTGTTGCACAATCACAATGCCTGCACTGTCGGCAGGAAAAGCGGGCATAATTCGACTTAACGCTTCCACACCACCTGTTGATGAACCAATAGCAATTAAATGGTCGGTGGTTTCATGTAATGATGTAGGCACATCAACGATAACAGGATGTGTGCGGTGTAATTTTGCAACATCTATGGCGGCTGCCGCTTTAATGCGTGCGTTAATATCATCAACCAGCAACGGCAAACCATCGACCAATCCTATTACTGGTTTTGCAATAATATCCACCGCACCAGCGGCAAGCGCATCCAAGGTAATTTGTTTGCCATGTTGCGTAAGAGAACTGATGATAATGGTCGGTGTTGGCATTACTGCCATAAATTTTTTTAAAAATGTGACACCATCCATGCGAGGCATTTCAACGTCGAGCGTAATCACGTCAGGTTCTAATTCCACCATCAAATCTCTTGCTATATAAGGATTTGAAGCCTCGCCGATAACGTTAATTTCGGGGTCTTTTGACATGCCGTTGATTAAAATTTTACGCACCAATGCCGAATCATCGACAACTAACACGCGAATTTTCTTATTTATTGTCATATTTGTTATAGAGTTATTTTTTACGATAAATACCACTGTCTACTTGAACCCAGCGCGTTTTTAAATGACGTAAAGAATCTGTGACACTACTCAAAAACCAACCGCCTGATTTTGTGACATCATAAATATTTTCAACAATATCTTGTTGGGTTTGCTCATCGAAGTAATAAAGGACATTTCGGCAGAAAACCACGTCGAATTGTCCACGAAAAGGATAAATACGAGCTTTTAAATTCATGCGCCGAAAGGTACATATAGAACGAATATCTTGATTAACTTGATATTGGTCAAAATCCACTTTTTCAAAAT
>CAIVBX010000064.1 GCA_903904275.1 uncultured Pseudomonadota bacterium | reverse complement strand
TTATCAACTTGAAAATCGCCGATTGGTTTGTCGATGATTTTGCCGTTTTGAATGTAAATATCTTGTTGTTTGCCATCGATGCCACTGGCTGGGTCGTACACTTTGCCGCCCGTTAATCTGATTAACATGTTTCCTCCGCAGGCTTGAGTTTTTCTTTGTAGAAGTCGTTTTCAACTTTATGTACGAACTTAGTAAATTCGTCGAATGTCAGAGAAAAATCGCCTTTATTATTTTTGAAATGATACCCAATTTCATCAATTGAAAAATTATTGTGTGCAATAGAATCACGAATAACCCAAATTTGGTTAGCCACTTCCGATTTGTCGTTATCAGCCTTGTAGACCTCTTTCATTAAAATGATAGGTAACAATCTGTAAATTCCGAAATTTTGATTCAATAAGACGTGTCGAGTTTTGAACTTTTCTTCAAATTCCTTGCGAATCTCTCCTAAAGTCATTTCATCAGGATAATTATCAAATACGTTTAAAAGATACTCGGTATATTTGAGATGAGCGTTAATTCGTAAAATATCATTCATGACTTATTGCCTGTTCAATCGCGTTCAAAACCTCTGCCGTGCTGGGCAAACCCGAATCACGCAATTTTTTCAATCGAATTGCCACCACGTTATCCAAACGGTACGCGTGTCCAACATGGTCAATGGCTGGCGTGCCGACTGGAATAAATACGTCAGGTTCTTTTTCAAACGTCATGCCTGAACGCGCCACCACGATTGTGGGCAAATGTGTTTTGGGTGGATTCGCACTTGCGTTAAAAGCATTGACCCAAACCAGCGCGTCAGCTTCATCGTTATCTAACAACGCATTAGTTTCAAACAAAAATGGGTCATATTCAGGATAACCTTTCGCAAAACTCACTCGCGCCGCATAACCTGTCGTCCAGCCGCACACTTGGTTTGCCGTTTGGTCGCCTTCTTTTCCACCTAATGGAAAACCAGAGCAGCGCGTTGTTTCATTTAAATTTTTCACCATTTCGGAAATCGTTTGCACGGTGAGTTCTGCGTGTGAATACGCCAACGCACCAGCTGCCCAAGTAACTACGCCATATTTTGCATTTTTAAGTTTTTCGGCAATTGTTTTTAAATCGGCAATCGAAATTCCTGCAACGCTTTCGGCTTGAATCGGTTGACCTTTGACCAAGGCGCGTAAAACAGTCACAACTTCGGGCAAACTTTCAGTTTCACATTCAAAAATTTGCGCTTTTGTTCCATTCGGGGAGGTTGACGCATTGCCCGATGGTTTTGTGCCTAAATAAATAATGTCGCGGTCGCTGGTGTTTTCTAAAAACATCGCTTCATTCCAGAGATATTTTTCAAAAAAGCGTGGCGCGAAACCTTCTAAATCTGCACCGACGATTAACAACACGTCACAACGATTTTTGATTTCGGCAAGTGTGGTGTTCATCCAGCCCACGTCTTGCAACGCTAAAATGTTTTTGCGTGCGTTGTTGAAATTGGCATTATCAACGATTGCGCCTGTTCTATCTGC
>CAIVBX010000063.1 GCA_903904275.1 uncultured Pseudomonadota bacterium | reverse complement strand
TTTTTCATACGTTGCATGGCATTCTTCAATGCCTGTAATGCCACCAATTCCCGAACCAATCGCCACACCAATACGTTCAGCATTTTCTTCGGTCACAACTAAACCTGAATCTTCAAACGCCTGACAACCTGCTGCAATACCATAATGCACGAAACCATCCATACGTTTCGCATCTTTTTCTGCAATATATTGACTAATATCAAAATTGCGAATTACGCCGCCAAATGTGGTTGGAAAAGTGGAAATATCAAAAGAATCAATTGCGCTGATGCCACTTTTACCGTTAATAATTCCAGCCCAAGTGTCTGCAACTGTGTTTGCTAAAGGCGTAACTGCACCTAATCCTGTGATGACGACTCGACGTTTCAATGTTGTGTACCGTAGAAAATAAAGAAAAAAGAAAGGAAGTTTTGCGTTGTATAAGATGGATGAACGAGCGTTCATCCACCCCAAATTTTGTATTAAGCGTGCGAAGTAACGTAATCAATCGCTTGTTGAACAGTGGTGATTTTTTCAGCTTCTTCATCAGGAATTTCACATTCAAATTCTTCTTCTAAAGCCATAACGAGTTCAACAGTATCAAGAGAATCTGCGCCTAAATCATCAACAAAAGATGCGTCGTTTGCAATTTCGTCTTTAACACCTAATTGTTCAGAAACAATTTTTTTTACTCGTTCTTCAATGTTACTCATAGTTTTTTCCTCTAACAAAACAAGCGATTGAAATACGCTCATCTTGGATTATTGTTGTTGTTTTTACTAAAAATGCCGCCATCGATTGGCTGACAACGGCGCGAATTATACGGCATTATCCTACAATGTCACAGAAAACAAACATTGACCAAAGTAATCTATTCTTACCTTGTTACATTTATCACCTTTGATTTAACATGACGATAATCCCGAAATTTAAAGAATTAGCGCAATGCAAAAAGAACATTTAGTTTTACTGCACGGTTGGGCGATGCACAGCGCAATCTGGGGCAATTTTGCTGAACAACTCTCGCTACATTATAACGTGACGTTAATCGATTTACCGACATCTGATAATTTGAATGAAATAGCGGAAGAAATTGTGGCGAAATTAGCCGATGAACCATTTTATATTTTAGGTTGGTCATTTGGTGGAACGGTGGCGTTAAAAATAGCTAAAATCTATCCTAATCGCGTAAAAGGTTTAATTTTAATGGCGGCAAATCCTTGTTTTGTCGCAACTGAAAATTGGTCAGGCATGGCTGTTGAAACGATTGATTCGTTTACCGAACAATTTCACATCCAGCCAGAGGAAACATTACAACGTTTTTTACATTTGCAATGTCAGGGTTTGCCGAAATTTTTGAAAGAATTTAAACAACGATTTTCTTTAAAAATGATTCAAAATTTTTTTGATTTAGAAATCAGTTTAAATTTACTAAAAACAAGTGATTTACGTTTTATTTTGGCAAATTTAACTTGCCCAATAGCGGTTATTTTGAGTGATAACGACGCGCTTGTTCCTGTCAAAATTGGCAAAAAAATTCAGATATTACAACCTAATTCAAAACGCACTATTTTAAAAAATGCAGGACATATTCCGTTCATCACACAATCTGAAAATTGTTTAAATTTCATTCACACTTTCATCAATGACACTCGACAAAATCAAAATTAAACACGCTTTCAGTCACGCTTCTAAAACTTACGATGGTGTCGCACAATTACAGCGCAATATAGGACAAAATTTATTGGAATCCTTTTTGCCAAAAAACTTAACAGGAAATGTATTAGATTTGGGTTGCGGAACAGGATTTTTAACACAAGCCTTATTGCCGTATTGTGAAAATTTAATTGCATTGGATTTAGCGTTGCCGATGTTAAAAATAACGTATGAAAAATTACATCGTTCTGTTAATTATGTTTGTGCGGATGCCGAAAGTTTGCCGTTTTCAAATGAAAGCATGAATGCCATTTTTTCTAATGTGGCGTTGCAATGGTGTCAACCTATCGATAAAGCCTTAAATGAATTACATCGTGTTTTAAAATCAGATGGTGAATTGATTTTCAGTACATTTGGCTCAGAAACATTACATGAATTAAAAACAGCTTGGAAAAAAGTGGATGATTTTTCTCACGTCAATGATTTTTATGATGTTGCAGAATTACAATCGGCATTAAAAAAAGCAGGTTTTTCAAACATTAACATTCAAAATCAGTCTTATTTTTCACATTACGATTCTGTTTTGGATTTGATGCGCGAGTTAAAATTCATTGGCGCACACAATGTGAAT